>JAHDBS010000014.1:2395-18758 GCA_020630225.1 Anaerolineales bacterium
TCAAAGACCCTGAAGAGTTGGTCTTCTTGTTCTTTTCAATTGCAATCGGTCTCGGGTTAGGAGCAGAGCAACATGCCGCTACCATTGCTGCATCTGTAGTAATTTTGGCGTATTTATTGGTTCGCAATCTAATTGCTGGCCGCGGTAATGCAGCCAAAAGTCTCTACCTGAACATTGAAGTTGCTGGAGAGACTGCCACGCAGCAAACATTTGCAGAGTTAGATCAATATCTAAACACTGCTGTCAATGACCTCAGTCTCCGGCGCATGGACAGCAGTCCAGATCTGCTGCAAGCAACGTACTATCTCAATTTGGCAAACCGGAGCGACTTGACTGGCCTGATTGATGAATTGCGCAAAATGCTGCCAAAAACGGCTAGCATTAGCGTGGTAGAACAAAACAATTTACTCGGTGGCTAACGTCACAATGCCCGCTAATACGCGCTACGAACTCAAAGTGGCGTTTCCCAATTTAGCCTTACCCCAACTCCGCAGTTGGGTGCGCATGCACCCAGCCGGATTTCGGACAACGTTTCCGGCGCGACAAGTCAACAACATCTACTTTGACACCCCAGATGATGGCACCTTGAATGACCATCTAGCTGGTGTGCCAGCGCGCCGTAAGCTGCGCGTACGCTGGTATGGCAACACGCCAGTTATCAATAAGGCCGTCTTAGAACTCAAGCAAAAGCAAGCTGAAATTGGTTGGAAAGACAGCCAAGCTGTAGAGTTAGACATTGACCTTAGCCAAGCATCATGGCAGCAAGTTCAGCAACAATTACAAGCACAAGCTACTGGGCAATTTGCAGACTTTCTACACATTGCGCGTCCGGTGCTCATCAATCACTACGAGCGTGACTATTACGCCACGTTCGATGGCAGTGTGCGGCTGACGTTGGACTACAACCTTACGTTTTACGACCAAGCAGTCTCTCAAACACCTAATCTGTCTCGGCAAGCCCCAAACGCCAATACGATGCTGATTGAAGTCAAAAGCCCTGTGGCAGATGCTCAGCAGCTCAACAAAATTCTGTCTGCCTTCCCTCAACGCACACAGGCCTACTCAAAATATTTGACCGGACGTCTAGCAGAAATGGGATAACATACTGCCATGATCAACATTCTTGGCATTCCTTTAGACACCAACTCTTCTTTTTTGCGCGGTCCAATGCACGCACCGGATCGCATTCGACAAACCCTTCACTGCGGTTCAGGCAACTACACCACAGAACTTGGATTAGATATTCAATCGCGCCAAGCTGACTGGCAAGACCACGGCAATATTGATATTCCCAATACCACGGTCGGATATGCGCAAATTGCTGACAAGGTCAGCCCGTATTTGGGCACAGACCAACGATTGCTTGCCATTGGCGGCGACCACTCTGTTACCTATCCGCTGCTACAAGCGCACGCTGCACATTACCCGGATTTAACCATTCTGCACATTGATGCACACGGCGATTTATACGATGAGCTTGATGGCAACAGACACTCACATGCCTGTCCTTTTGCACGGATTATGGAGGACGGGCTAGCAAAGCGCTTAGTGCAAGTCGGGATTCGCGCATTGACGCCGCATCAGTATGCGCAAATCGAACGGTTTGGTGTGGAGTGTTACGAAATGAAAGACTGGTCAAGCGCAACAGATTTACAGCTAACGGGACCACTATATGTCTCTCTAGACATCGATTCACTAGATCCTTCAGTAGCGCCGGGCGTTTCACATCATGAACCAGGAGGCCTCAGCTTCCGCGATGTGCTGTCACTGTTACACAGTCTTGAATTACCGATCGTCGGAGCGGATATTGTGGAATATAACCCGATGCGTGATGTCCGCGACATGACCGCAATGGTTTCGGCAAAGTTTTATAAAGAAATTTTGGGGTTGATGTTGATGCAGTAGCGAATGCTCTGCGGGGTATAGAAAGAGATAGATACTGATCTATCTCTTTCTATTTCTTATTTCTCTGTTTTAGGAGCCTTGCTCTTCCAGCACTGCATTAAGTTGCGCTGTCATGGCATCAGGATCTAGAGGACCAGCCCAACGACGAATTACTTCTCCAGTTGGGTCAAGCAGAACATAGTGAGAACGTTGCGCTAGCCCAAGTTCAGCTCTGGCAACATCATGGTCGGAATTGTCAACATTGAGACGAATAAAGTCAATTCGTTCTCCAAACTCTTCGTGTAGCCCGTTCACGACGGGTTCATTAGCACGTCAAGTCGTTCACCAATCTGCAAACGCATTTATAAATTGTGGTCGGCCTGTTGCCGACACAACGCTTGCATCCTCAGTGATTTCTCCAAGTGGCGGTACAGACGGCGCCACGGCTGCTTCTTCAGCAGTCTCAACTTCGGGGGTTGCAGTAGAACATGCGCTAAACAGCAAACTGCCTAGCACAAGCGCTACTAACATCAGTAAGTAACGTTTCATATACTAATTTTACCTAGCTTTTTGCCAGCTAATTAGCTTCTAATCAAGGTGAGACGTTTGCAAACCGTCAGGCGATCTTGGGTAAATCACACCGTCAAGTCAGCGAATTTGCGGTAAGATTTCCGAGCATTAAGGTGCTCTTTTCATGATTTTAGACTCACTTGAAACCTATTTGCCCGGCTTTGTTATCGCAATTGCGCTTTGGGGAATATTCAGCATTTTTCGTAGCGTATCGACACGCGCACGCGGGCAGCGTGAGCTTTTCTACTTAACTCGCCGTGACATCATGCTCAGCGCGTGGCGTTCAGGCATACTTGGGTTAGGACTGCTACTCTGCGCAGGCTTGCTGTATATCATTGGCCCAACGCTCATTCAATTGGTCCGCAACCCCAACGCTGTCCGTGTTGAAGTTGGCGATATTGCAGTTGGCGGGCCTGACCTAACAGCTGTCGCTGCAACGGCAATTGTCGAAACTGAAGCAGCGGTCACCCCAACCCCTGAAGAAACGCCAACCCCTGAATCAACGGCAACACCAACGCCAGAGCCAACGGTTGGATTCCCTGACTTCCCGGTTACACCAGGCTTCCCAGCTGAATTCGCAGGCGATATCAATCCAGAAATTCCAGCCCCAGAAGGCATCCTTTATGGTCCAGTCATTTTTGGGACTGGTTTCAATGATGACCTCACCATTGAAAATGAAGCCACTTACTTCGATATTCCATTCCTAAGCGATGTTAAAGAGTTGCAAGGGTGGTTTTCCTACACCGGGATGCAAGCTGGAGTGCAATGGACTGAAGTTTGGTATCGTGATGACTTCCTAATTCACGCAACATCAATCCCGTGGAACGGTGTAGAAACAGGCTATGGCTTTGTAGACTTCAACCCGTACATAGAAGGTCTAGAATGGGAAACCGGCTTCTACCGCGTCGATATTTACGTCAGAGACCAACTTGTACAAAGCGGTGAGTTTGTACTGGTCGACTTCCTAGAAGACAGCCCAGCAAATAATCCTGATGAGCCTGCTGAAGGCGAAGAAGGAGAAGCCGCTCCAGCGGAAGGCGATGGCGAAGCGGCTGAAGGTTAAATAAAAAAGGGCATAAGTTGTTATGCCCTAAATAAGCTAATTAGTTGCTTAGCCTTTCAATGCAACTGCAATTTGCGCCGCGACAGCGGCGTTTTGCTTTAAGAAAGCTAAGTTGGTCTCAACGCTTTCGCCACCTGTCAGCTTACCAATGGTCTGTAGCAGAAATGGAGTAAGCGCTTTCCCATGAATGCCTTGTTCTTCAGCGGCAGCCATAGCCGTTTCTACAGCTTCACTGGCTTCTTTTGGATCCATTGCAACTTCTTCAGGGACAGGCACCGTGACCAAAATTCCCGACTTCAAGCCCAGCGTCCGTTGAGTCTGAACAATGTCAGCAATTTCTTGAATAGAGTCCGCACGAATTTGCAACCCAATGCCACTTTCGCGGGTGAAGAATGCCGGTAGTTCATCTGTCTGATACCCAATAACTGGCACGCCATAGGTTTCGAGCACTTCCATCGTTGCTGGCAAATCCAGAATAGACTTTGCTCCAGCACATACGACAACCACTGGGGTTTGCGCTAATTCAATCAGATCTGCAGACACGTCCCAATTTGAATCGCGATGCACACCGCCAATGCCTCCGGTCGCAAATACCCCAATGCCAGCCATGTCAGCAAACAACATGGTGGACGCAACTGTTGTCGCCCCATGGCGTTTACGCGCCACAACAGCAGCAACATCGCGTCGACTTACCTTGACAACATTGTCTGAGGTCGCCAATGTATTCAAATTCGCATCATCTAAACCGATTTGAATGTCACCATCAATCAATGCAATGGTTGCTGGCGTAGCACCATTTTCGGTGACGACTGCTTCCATTTCTTGCGCCAACGTCAGATTTTGCGGATAGGGCAACCCATGAGAGATCACGGTAGATTCAAGCGCAACAAGGGCGCCATCAGCGGCTTTTGCGGCTTTTACAGCAGCACTATAGTTCAAATTAGGCATATGTCTTTTGTGATTAGAAATGAGCAGAGTATTGCTAAATACAACCCCTGCTCACCATGAGATTGTGGATGTTACGAGAACATGATGTCGTCGGTGCCAATGCTTGTTGGCCCCGTTCGACGTTTGAGGTCATTAACAAGATCAAGCGCTTCTTGCGGTGATCTGTCACCAAATTTTTTGTTGAGGGTGTCCAACTGCGTTGCATATTGCATAATCACGCGCTGCATACTGAATGTCGCAAGATCATCTGTATCTTGCTCTTCAAACCATTCTGCAATTTCAGTCAGCAAGCGCGCATATTCGATACTATACGTCTTCAGATATTGCTCTTGCATAAGCGTTGGGCTGGACTTGACTTCTTGTAGCCAATCCGTTTGCCAGCGTTCAATTTGCGTCGTGTCAATGTCCAACGACTCAGCCCCTTCCAATGTCCCAACGCCAACCCAAACAATCTGCGTTCCGAATGATTCAAAGGTCTGTCGGACGTTTTTACGGTAGAAAAGATTGGTCAGGTCAGTCCGCAATTTACTAGTAGCCCCAGGCTGCAGCAGTTGATCCAGACTATAGCGCCGCAAGTATTCACTCAGCTGTGTTTTGACATGATCCGCAACGTTCATGCTCCACTGCATATTGAGATCTTCTTCTTCATCGAAGTCATCGTCAATCGGCAGGATACCACTGTCTGTCATGACAAAATTACGCTTGATCGGCTGACCATACACCACTCGCCGAATGGCTTCGTCTTCAAACGGATATGGATTAGCGGGTGTACTGACCTGATGGCGTGAAATCCGATAGCGAATTTGAATATCGGTCAGCTTGACTGCAAGGCCATCACGCGTGGTGAGTTCCATGTAAGGCACACGGACTTGTCGTTCACGAAGATCCACGATCTCACGCAAGTGTTCATAACCATCCAACCGGTGTCGGCGCATACTGCGTCCACTGCCTGTTGCTTGCGAACGCGGCACAACCTCTGTACTGTGATCAATGCGTTCAAACAACGCAGCACTTCCAAGATGGACCGAAACATAGCCCGGCCCACCGATCTTGAAAAGCGGACCGTCTTTGGCATGTTCACTGACACCACCGTTGGTAATAGTGATGCTTGGCAAATTAGAGCCAAACAGCATGCTCGTCAGCATCCCATCGCCGAAAATTGAAGCGTTCAAATACGGGAAGGCCGAGCTGCGATCCTTCATTTCAAACAGGTCAGCAAGGTAAGCAGTGCCAACTTGAAGCGCGACCCAAATTCCAGCGAAGAAGAAAACAAAGTGCTTCAGCACATGGAAGCTAAGTAGCGCCCAAAAGATCTGGGAAAGCACCACTGCAATGGGCGACACGACGTACAACACGAAGTTGTTGGCAAGCGTAAAGGCCCAGTCTGGTGTGACAACATTGTCTTGACCCAACCCCAAGAAGATCCAAATTGAGACGAAGATGAAAACTGCAATGAAGACAACTAGGCGTGCAAGCAGTGGGCTGTCATCCCGAATACCGGAACTACCCAAGTAAAAAATAATGAGGATGACCACCACAGTAAGCACTGTAAAGGGCAAAATCAATACTAATAAAACACTTGGATTGATGAACCGCCACAGCAACGTGAGTGCCATAACCGAACCACGGATGAGCAATGCTAAAAAGTCGGTTACAAAATTAGACAGCCAGTCTGGGCGAGGTTCTTGTTCAATAATGGCGGTGAATAGCCAATACGCACCAAACACCAATAGCAGCAAACGGTAGCGCAGTTTTTCGCCAGCTTCTGTGCGCGCCAAAATTGTGGCGACAGAAACATCACGTTGTAAACGCGGGAAGCGACCATTGAAGATGCTCATAGGTTTGTCCGCCTCCAACGTCCATCTTCGTCGAAGTTATTCAACCAGTTGCGCATCATTTCGATGGTGTCTAGCTGAGATTCAATTTCGCGCGCAATACTAGGACGGTCAGTCGCATCAATGCTTTGGTCAATCAGACGCATCAGAATTTGCTTGTCTGAGTGCAAGTCTGGGTTAGGGATCGCTTCACCAAAGTTAGCGATGTAATCAAAGCGTGCTTGACGCTCCCCTTCGCGACGTTTAGCGCTAATTTCTTCGTCTGCACTGGCAGCACGTTCGTTTGCATTCCGCTGCCAACGATAACGCCATTGATCTTTGAATTTTTCTTGCAATTCTGTGGGAACGCGTACGTTGCGAATTTCGACAGAGCGAATAGAAACCCCGCGCCGTGACAACACATTACGTTCAATAGGGCCAAAGTCAATTTGCGTGGCTTCGCGTTGGCCTACCACCATTCGGCGGTGCAAGGCTTTCTGAATTTTTTCGTATGGCGCGTTCTGATTGATGTTATTGATTTCGCGTTCTTCCGGAAATAGCTCATTCAGGGAATAGCCAAGCAATAGCTCACGCCACAAATCAACAGCAACTTGGGTCGGCAAATCTGACCAACGGGTGCTCGTTTCTTGCTCAACGGCTTCACCGCCATAAACCGCGGCAAACGCACTAGCGTCATCAAAGTAATATGGCGGCCCACTTTCGTCGCTCCAGTTGCCCGGTTCAGGCCGATCTGGGCCACGGGACAACATAAAGCGCACAATGATGTCCGCTTTGAGTTCAATACCATCCCGCGTACGCGCATTTGCGTTTGAAACTTCATAAACATGTTCACGAAGCTCAAGAGCGTCACGCAGGCGCTGGCCACGTTCGAGGAACACAACCCCAGGGCCATAAGAATCAACGTAGCTTGTCGCAGTTTGAATTACAACCGCATTACCTGGATAGACCAAGATCACGCCCGGGCCGCTCTTCCGATCTTCACCACGATTAGCAATCACCTTACCGTCTTTGACAACCAACACTGGTTCATCAGAGCGCGACATGAACGCAACCATGCGTTGCCACGCTTTAGAGCGGTCTTTGTTTGTCGTAACGGGTAGCACAAACTGGCTCATTACCACTAACATCACAATGGTGATCCCAATGACTGTTAGCACATCATAAACAGCCATAATCAGGCTGTAGCCAGTGAAGTACCACAAGACGCCCAGCGCCATCATAGTGACGACAATGGTCAGTATGATCCGCCGCATCCGGCGGGTGGCATCTTGATTTCTACGGCGACGTCTACTCATTCAATGCTTTCCGACGCTTTTGACGTCCAGCTAGACCAGTCCAAACAAAAATTAGTGGGGCGATGTAACCAACCCAAAGGCCCATGGCCATGTAGCGCACAAACCGCAACCCAAGACCTAATGGCGACTCTTCAGGTGCAAGCGGTTCGAACAACACGTCTAAGCCGACCCAAATGCCGACCAGTACGAGACACCCAAGGATGTAGCGGGCAATCTTTTGGACAACAGATCCTTCTGCACTGTAACGCAAATCTCGGCTGAGCAAGATGTAACCAGTAAGTGCCCCAAACATAATGCCACCGTCACGAAAATACCCTTTCATTGAGAAAGAATCCGTAGCGTGTTCAATCCAGATTGGAACTTGGCTCACTAGAACCACAACAACCCCAATTGCAATTAGCGCGACAAACAGCATAAAGCTATAGAAGATTGCTCGCCCCGTTTTATGCAGGCCAAGCGTTGGTGGTAGCATCCGTCGACCGGAAGAAATTAGCAACAGCAGGACAATTGCTAAGCCCCAACCCAGTAAAACATCGCTCGGGAAATGCACACCGAGGTAAACCCGTGAAACGCCTACCAACGCACAGAGCGTAATCACCGTCACCCAAATCCAGCGTTTCTGATAGTGCAGTGCAACCGCACCCCAAAACGCTAGCGTGCCGCTGGCATGCCCAGAAGGCGTGCTAAATCCGCTCGCGCCGCCCGGTATCAACAATTCAACAGACTCATGCGCCCAGTAAGGGCGTGGAAAGTGTAAGGCTTGTTTGAAATACGTGGTGGTGAAGTCTGCCATCCCGGCGGCAAACATAGACCAAATGCCTAGGCGTGGATCAACACACCAGTAGAGCATTGGAATTAGAAGCATATAAAACTCAAAGTCGCCAAGCGCCGTGATGACACGCATTGGCATGTCTAGCGCTGGGCTAAAACTTTGTAGCCATTCAAATATGGGAAGTTGCCACTCAAACATAGGTCGGATGGAAAAATAGCGAACGTGTCGCAGTATGCACTTGAGCGTATCTTACTCAAGTAGCGGTTGTCAAAGCTGATTTTACCCGACTCAGGGTTGGTGGAAGGTTTGGGTTATTCCGCTGTTGGCTGAACATGCTCAGCAATGAAGTCTGCAATGTACGCAAACACTTGCGGACGCTCCGGATAGTCATTCCACAGCATGAGGTGCCCACCCCGTTTTAATGGCAAAGTATCGACCCGTGCGCTCCCAATTAGCGTCGCAATGGTGTCCATATTATGGAATGGAACCACTTCATCATTCTCAGCATGAATGAGGAAAGCTGGCGCAGTCACCTGCGGCAACAACTGCTCCACAATTTCCACATATGCAACTAACTCTGGAATCGCATGCAATGGATAAACCCGATAGCGATGATGCCAAACTGGGTCGTTCATATCATCACTGCCCAGTTTGGGCGAGAACTTACGAATAGGCCATACCATTCCTGCTAATCGGGTCTGGATTGTCCGTTCAATTTCCGCTGGCGCAGCACAGACAATAACCGCATCTGGGTCTGTGTTTGCCGCCAGTAACAGCGCTGTTGCGCCACCCATGGAAAGTCCAACCAGCACCACTTTTTCACATTGCTGGCTCAGCACATAGTGTGCGTCCAGCGCGGTGAAATACCAGTCCCACCATTGTGAGCGGTTCATATCCGCAGCCTGCGTTCCATGGTGAGTCAAGCGTGGCGCATAGATCGTGTAGTTATATTCCGTTGCTAAGTATTCACACAGCGGGCGTACTTCTTCAGGAGAAGCGGTAAACCCATGTAGCACCATCACGCCAATGTGGTTGCCACGATGAAAAAAAGGCTCTGCGCCAGGAAGAAGGGAGGGCATTTCCATAGAACAATCTCTAAATAAAGCAGCTTACGCTACCCTACATATTGCAGAGTGCGTGGCAAAGATGTCAAACTCTCAGCGCCATCTTCAGTAATGACAACATCGTCTTCAATGCGAATACCACCAAGGTCAGGAATATAAACACCGGGTTCAACCGTAAATAGCATGCCTGGTTCAAGTGGCGTAAGACTGCCTTCTTTCATATCTGGTTCTTCATGGGTTTCCATGCCCAGTCCATGCCCAGTACGGTGAATAAAGAACTCTCCTAAGCCAGCATTGTCAATCATCGCGCGTGCCGCCCGATCTACATCTTGGCCAGTTACCCCTGGACGTGCCGCAGCTCGCCCCTGGCGATTGGCAGACAGCACAGCATCATATGCGCGTTCAAGCCGTGGTGGCACATCAGCGCCAGCAATAGCAATTGTGCGTGTAATGTCAGAGAAATAGTGGTCTGCCGAAGCGCCCCAGTCAATCGTGACTAGATCTCCGGGCTGCAGCAAATATGCTCCTGCATTCGCATGCGGATTTGCGCCGTTTTTACCAGCAGCAACAATCGGTTGGAATGGGAATATTCCAGATCCATGCCGTAGCAATTGCAAAATCAGTTCTGCTGCAATATCTTGTTCTGCAACACCTGCCTTAATACTCGGTAACGTGGCATGCCAAGCATCTTCCGCAATCTTGATCGCTTTCCGTACTGCCGCTAAGTCATTTTCATCCTTACGCATTCGTTGTTCAGCAAATACGGGGTCTGCATTGACTAAGTCTGGGGTGTAAACAGTCTGCGCCATGCCATCCAACTCTAGAAAACGGATGCGGCGGCCTTCAACACCTAAACGTCCATTGGCAGCTGCCCCAAGCGCGCCCATCGCGCGTGCAAACGCACCTGCTGGGCCTGTTTCATCTGTATATGTGAACAGCTGGAAGCCAAGCTCGCTGCTCGCTGCTTTTGCCTCTTCCAACGCGGGAACAAGCATTACTGGCGCGCCTTGCGTTGGGAAAAATGCAATTGTGGGGCGTTCCATCAAGTGAAAATCCAAACCTGTGAAATACAGCAGGTTCGGCCCCGGAACAATTGCGAGACAGTCTAAATTAGCAGCAACAGCATGTTGCAGCAACGTTTCAATCCGTGTTTGATACATACAGTGAAATTATTTTGATTACAGTGGGGCGTATATATGCAAAATTTTACGCGGAATTGCGTAAAGCAGCAATTTTACAGTTTTGCTCTACTTGAAAAATGGGGCGAATTAGTACGCGCCGCGGGCGAACAGCACCGTTGGGATTGTTCGAATGAGGCAAGAAAGATCCAAAATAATGGACCAGTTTTCAACGTAATAGATGTCTAGCAGACACATTTCATCGAAGGTGACATCACTCCGCCCTGAGACCTGCCACATGCCAGTGATGCCCGGCTTAGCATTGAGGCGATTATGTTGCCACGGTTCATATTCCGCGACTTCGCTGGGCAACCCTGGTCGAGGACCAACGAGGCTCATATTGCCAATAAAGACGTTGATCAACTGCGGTAGCTCGTCCAAACTAGTGCGACGCAGCCATGATCCGACAGGTGTAATGCGTGGGTCACGTTTCATTTTGAACAGCGGCCCAGATGCTTCATTCTGATCCATCAAGTCTGCTTGCAACGCTTCTGCATTTGGCACCATGGTGCGGAATTTGTAAAGCGTGAAATGCTTTCCGTGCAATCCAACGCGCGTTTGGCGGAATAACACCGGTCCTTTAGAGGTAAGCCTGATTGCTAAGCCAATGAGACCAGCGAACGCCAATACAATTGGAGAGAAAATGGAGATCAGCGCGAGATCAATTACCCGCTTAATGATGAGGTTAGTCTTTGTAAACGTGTCTGGCCGCGTACTAATCAACGGCACGCCACCCATCTGATCCACTTCAATTTGCCCAAAGTTGAACTGCAGCAAGTCTGGCACCACGCGCGGATAGACACCACCGCCTTCTGCCAACTCCACCACTTCAACAATTTTGGCATGGGCTTGCCAAGGCAGAGACACAATGACTTCATCAATCGCGCCGCTTTTGAGGTAATCCGGTAAACGGCTTAGTGGCCCTAGTGCCTTAAAGCGTCCCAAGTCAGCTTCCCCAACTTGCGGATTGTCATCCAAAAAACCAACAATGTTGTAGCCAAGGTCATGTCGTGCCGCTAATGCCCGCATTACTGCGCGGCCTTTTTCACCAGCACCAACAATCAATACGTTTTTGAGGTTATAGCCACGCCGCCGTAAGCGATTCGCCAAAATACGCCAAAAGACCCGAACAATGCCCAAGACTGCAATCGTAAAGGTGGCTGCATATAAGAAAAGCAGACGGGAAAATGAAAGCGGCTGTAACCCAAACGTGATGACAATTGCAATCATCACACTGAAGACGACTCCATTGCCAACCTTGAGCATTTCATCGGTCCAGGCTGTGCCACGTCGCAACGTATAAATCCCGTTGATCCAAAAGGCCAGCATGATCAGCACTGTAAAGCCAATTGAGAACGGAATATAAGCGGTAAATTCGCTGTAGTTTTCGGGGTCAATGTCACGGAACCACTGAAGCTCGTAACGCACATACCATGAAGCAGCCGCAGCCACATTAATCAGCAAAATATCGACAACGACTTTGATCCAGCGCGAGGCCAATATTTTGACAAAACGCGGGGTCGTTGCTGAATGCGACTTGGCAGCGGCTGAATTCAGCCAGACAGTGGATGCATCAGACATCAAACAGATGTAGTAACAGGCAGGTTTAGCGCTTTCGCATACGATTGCGCCGTTAATTCGCCGGCAGTTTGCCAGCTAAAGGTATTGGCTTGACGGTACCCTTTTTCAATCATGTCTTGTTGCACACTGGTTTGCGACAAGACGGTGTGTAATGCAGCAGTCAATGCATCTGCATCATCTGGCGGGAATAAAATCGCAGCATCGCCCGCAGCTTCAGGCAATGAAGAGGCATCTGTTGTGATGCATGGCACACCACAGCACATGGCTTCTAAAACAGGCATCCCAAACCCTTCATAGATCGATGGATAAACAAACAGTTCAGACGCGGCATACCAAAGCGGCAGCTCTTCTGTTGGGACAAACCCTGGGAACAGCACATCACGTTGAAGATGCATTTCTTCTACAGTTTGAAAAATATCTTCATACATCCAGCCTTTACCACCAGCACAGACCAGTTTGATTCCTTCTGGGCGTAGCTTAGCAAAAGCGTTGATGAGCAACGACAAGTTCTTTCTTGGCTCAATGGTGCCAAGATACAAAATGTAACGCTCTGGCAATCCACGTTTGGCGCGGAACTCTTCAATTTCAGCATCACTAGGGCGCGTTAGCGTTTCATCACGCCCAGGGTAAACAACATCGACCTTATCTGCTGAGATGTTGAAGGCTTCGACAACGTCACGTTTTGTGCTTTCTGAAATTGCAATCACGCGGCGCGCATTGCGGCAAGACCGTGCTGTTAGCGTAGACAAGTACAGTCGGTTTGCTGCTTTGAAGCGACCTGGCATCTTCAGAAAAGAGAGGTCATACACTGTGACAACGCTTGGCACAGTGGAAACCACAGGCGAGACAAACGCCATGCTGTGCAGTAAGTCTAGTTTTTCAGAGCGGGCAACAAGCGGTTGCTGCAATTGTTCCCACATCACACGATTTAGCGGGCGTGACTTGTCGTCACCAGCATAATACAACTTGGTTCCACCATTGAGTTCTGGGCGACCTTCGCTCAAAAATACGGTGTGCTGAAAACGATCATCAGCGGGGATGAGGTGCGGCAAGAGACGGCTGATGTAATTATGAATACCAGCACTCCGATAGGAGTTCCGGCCAGACATCAATAACGCATTAATACCAATGTTGTAAGAAGCTGACATAGCGCCGCGCATTATACCTGTGAATCAACTTACTTCAGGTAAATGTGGCATTACAGATTATGAAGCGTATAGGGGATCTTTCTGAGAGGAGACCATCAGGTCTGAGCGCCATGATTACATGACACTCAGACAAAGTTTTTGATGTTGGCGTTACCCGCACTGCGGGAACAAAAATGCAAAATTATTACAATAGAATTCGCGACCCAGTTGCGAGTCAATGTAGAACGTGACTGCCACAGCAACTGCGAAACAAGCTACAGCCGTTAGACAACCACACCCGACAATCCAATTACGCACACGTGGTGAAATGCGCGTGGTGCTTTCCACTGGTGGTGGGGCTGGCAATGGTGACACATGCTCTTCTACGCCTTGCGTAAAGGAAGGCTCTTCCAAATTTTGCGTGGTCTGCTGTGGATAAGCAGGCTGTTGTGGGGCAGGCGCAGGTGGCGGCATATAAGCCGGCTCTTGCGGAATATAGGAGGGCTGCTCCATTGGTGCAGGCACAACCCGACCTGGATCAGGCAAAGGCGCTGAAACTGGCGATGGTTGCACTGGCTCTGGCGTAATGACCGGCGCTGGCTCAATAATTGTTGGTGGTGGAGAGACCGGAGGCGCAACAGGTGGCGGCGCGACTGGCTCCCGAGCTGGTGCCACGGGTGGAGGCGCCACGGGTTGGTCGACACGTGAGGGCGAGTAATAAGGCTCTTCGCGCGTTTGGGCTTCAAAGCGGAGGGCAATCTTTTCACCAAGATTGATTACCTCACCATTCATCAGCGGACGCTGACCAACTAAGCGCAGGCTGTTGACAAACGTACCGTTGGTGCTCCCAAGGTCTTCAATTGTGTAGCCCGTAATTTGGCCTTCACTATTACGCCGACGCGTAATCCGAGAGTGCTGACGTGAAATTTCGGCATCAGAAATGATGATCGCATTATTCATTTCACGGCCAACAGTGACCATGTCTTGCGAGACTTCAAATACCTTGCCAGGGGTTGGCCCCTGGATCATTACCAATCGATAAATTTGTTGTGTAGACATAATGGTGTCTTTGCTATGGAACGTGTACGACAACGATTTGCTTGTAAGGTTGACTTATCGTTATAGACGTAATTTACGCCAACCCGTCACTATTACTTTAGCAGGTTTGCTTCAAAAATGGGATTCTTTATGTGCAGTCACAGCCGCATGCTAATTCAAATATAGCTCATGCCATCTTCATGGACTGCGCATAAAATAGATGCAATATGGAGTCCACAGAAAATCACTTATCAGACCAAATGACAGCAATGGCCGCGGAAGTTGTAGCGCAAGCGGAAGCTGTAACTGCCCGATTCAAGCACGCAGAAGTCACCACAGACCATGTCTTTTTAGGCATGTTAGAAATTCTAGAAAGTGA
The DNA here is from genome assembly GCA_020630225.1 of Anaerolineales bacterium. Lineage (GTDB taxonomy): Bacteria > Chloroflexota > Anaerolineae > Anaerolineales > UBA6668 > JAHDIM01. The sequence continues at coordinate 17,130 of JAHDBS010000014.1, forward strand.
CGCAACCCGTTTACTTACAGCATTACCTATTGACGTCTTAGCTGTTCGCGATCAGGTAGAAAGCATGTTGGAGGCGCAGCCCAAAGCGAGTGACGCCGGAACACGAGTAGTGATTACAGAAGATGTGCGTGCGCTGTTCACCCAAGCGGCAATTGACATGCAAACACATGGGCACACCGCCATAGACTCGTTGAATCTGCTAAGCGGACTGCTCCATACTGACGCATCACAAGCAACCCAGGCGCTAAAAGCACGCGGCTTGACGACTGACATGGTCTATTCGCGCCTGCGATTTGCAAAAGAACAAGCATACAAAGTACCTAAACAACAACAGGCCCTCAACGAGTTGAAAGCGCCTGACAGCGTAGGTGAAGCCATTCGCAAAGTTGTCAGCTCGCTTAGTCCAATCTTCATTGGGTTAGTAGCGCTGTTTTTAGGCAGTGGCTACCTACTATGGGCAGACATTGTGTCCAATCGATTGATGGTCTTTTTATATGTCACCGCTGGCTGGCTGGTTTCACTTGCATTACATGAATTTGGGCATGCCTTTGTTGCTTACATTGGCGGTGACTACACCGTAGAGCAAAAAGGGTACCTCACACTAGACTTGCGCAAGTACACTCACTTTGCGCTGAGTATTGCCATGCCGCTGCTATTCCTAATGATGGGCGGTATTGGGCTTCCAGGTGGTGCTGTTTATGTACAACGCAACTTAGTCCGCAATCGGCATATGCATAGCCTGATCTCGGCAGCCGGTCCCATTGCGAACATCGTCTTTACGCTGGTCTTGGCATTACCCTTTCTTTTATTTCGCTATGAACTAATCCTAGGGGGCACGCTCTTTTTCTGGTCAGGCACCGCCTTTCTCATTTTCTTGCAAATTACAGCCTTAGCGCTAAATCTCTTGCCCATCCCAGGGCTAGACGGGTTTGGCATCATTGCCCCGTACTTGCCACATAACATTCTTGCTGTCATGGCACCGCTTAGTCGCTACGGCATTCTGATCTTGTTTGCACTGCTTTGGTTTCCAAACCCAATGCAAGATATTTTTTGGAGCAGCGTGATGGGCATCAGTGGCCTAATTTTAGACACAGGCTGGATCTGGGAAGGCTATGGCTTATACCGTTTCTGGGAACAATAGAGTCTTTAGCGCAGCATTGTTCCACTCATCATGCTAGACACTACAAATCTGCTCTACTTCTGCGCAGTCTCACTTGTATTGTTGCTGACACCGGGGCCAGCGGTCCTGTTTATTGTAGGGCGCAGCCTAGAACAAGGCCGAGCAGCAGGCATTGCATCTTCATTTGGCGTCTCAGTGGGCAGCTTTATTTACATCCTGCTATTTGCAGCCGGATTTTCTGCACTCATTGCCCAAAGCGTAGTGATTTTCAACGTCTTGAAATATGCAGGGGCCGCTTACCTGATTTACTTAGGTGTCCGCACATTGTTGGCAGCGCCAACCTCGTTTGATACCGATCAATACACATTTGAGCCAGAGCCACTCGTCCGGATATTTCGGCAAGGCGTAGTTGTGAACTTGCTAAACCCAAAAACAGTTTTGTTTTTCGCGGCGTACTTCCCGCCGTTCATCAATCCTGATTTGGGATCTGTCGCATGGCAAACCATTCA
>JAHDBS010000014.1:18858-20055 GCA_020630225.1 Anaerolineales bacterium
TTAGCCGCTTTACGGCGCTTGCGCCATTGCCACAGGTACCAAGCAGGACCACCAACCAAGAGCAGAATTGGAACCCCGCAAATCGCGAGATAAATCAACGCATCACCCAACACTTGCAAGCCATCTACTAAGCTTTCGATTGCATCACGAACGGTCGCACTTGGTGCCCAGCGGTCTAAATCAATTGGGGCAGCATCATGGTCAGGCTCCAAATCAATTGTAATTAGGGACAAGCGGGCCGATTCTTCATAGAACTTCAATTGCCCTTGAATAACCTCAATCTGCTCCCGAATAAAGCTCAATTCGCGATGCACAGCCAGCACATCTTCTGTGCGACGAGCATCTTCCATAATGAGATTGAGTTGCGTTTCAGTAGCCTGAAGATTTTTCAAGCGGCTAGATAAATCGGTATATTCGCTAGTGACATCTTGCCCTTGACGATTTTCATAATTCACGCTGACAGACATATCGCGCAATGCTTGCAGGGTGGCATCGAACTCATCTGCATTGACCCGAATGGAGATCGAGCCACGCTTCATTGGCGCACGCGCGTCACCGTATCCATAAAAAGAGTCAGACAATTCAGAGCTCACCACAAATCCACCCATTTGGGTCGCTAGGGTAGAGATTTCAGTCATTGTGACTTCGGTGTCGGCAACCACTAAACCGACATTGGCTGAATAGATCACGAGCCGTTGGCTGTCTGCTGCCGGCGCAGTCTGCGCCTGATCCATAATGCGCCCCTCACCTGCAAATTCAGCGCCTACATCGGCATCTTCCATCATGTAGGCCGCCTCTTCCATTGCCATCTCCATTTCTAACGCTTCATCGTACGCCATTGCAGACGCTTCTTCTGGCGCATATGCAGCCGATTCAGAGTAACTTGCACTTGCACAAGCCGTAAGCGCAAAGAGCGAGATGAGTAGCGTAATGCCAAAATAACGTAAAGATTTAGGGTTCATGGGTGCCTCCAAACTGTGTACAGCTAACTTTATTGTGCCTCATTTTGTCGCGATATTGACCTATCAATGTGGCGGTTCACTAAAGAGACGAAGTTTAGAGATTAAAGGTTCCCCGCAATCTGAATTCAATTCAGAATCAAAAAAGGCCGCTCAGAAATTTCTGAGCGGCCTTTCTATTTAGATCAAGTAACGCTTAGCGCAACCAGAGCATTTCTTGGTAGGTTGGCAATGGCCA
>JAHDBS010000014.1:20155-29146 GCA_020630225.1 Anaerolineales bacterium
GCCATTTCAACAACCAAGTTGCTTTCAACGTTGATAGCCATGTTGTATTGTTCCAACGCAACTTCATAAACAGCGTGCAATTCTGCTTTGCTGTAAACGCTGTATTTCGCGAACAATTCTTCAGCAGATTCAGCAGCGAATGCTGGCAATGCGTCAGCAGTGGTGCGCAAGTTTGGCAACCCGCGTTCGAATTCTGCTTCTTTGTGCCATGCATCTGAGTAACCGTCACCGTTGAAAATGACAGCACCGTGTTCTTTGATGATGTCTGACAACAAGCCTTGAACGGCTTCGCTTAGTGCTGCGCGGCTGCGGCCTACACCGGCCAACTTGTCGGCAATGTAGTCCAATGATTCTGCCAAGATGGTGTTCAACACCGTTGCTGGCCCAGCAATTGATTGGTTTGAGCCAACCGCGCGGAATTCAAACTTGTTACCGGTGAATGCAAATGGGCTAGTGCGGTTGCGGTCGCCAGCGTGCTTTGGCAACGCTGGAATGCTGTCTACACCAAGGCGCAAAGTGCCGCTTGCTTGTGATGACGTTGCTTTCCCTTTTTCTGCAATTTGGTCGAACACGTCAGACAATTGTTGCCCCAAGAAAATGGAGATAATTGCTGGTGGTGCTTCATTTGCACCTAAGCGGTGGTCGTTGCTTGCGGTTGCAATAGCAGCGCGCAACAGTGGCGCATACTTGTGAACAGCACGGATGGTTGCTGCACAGAACACCAAGAATTGCATGTTGCTGTGTGGCGTGTCACCAGGTTCAAACAAGTTGCCGTGGCTGCTGCTACCGAGTGAGAAGTTCAAGTGCTTCCCGCTACCGTTGACACCAGCAAATGGTTTTTCGTGCAACAACGCAACAAAGCCATATTTGCCAGCAACGCGCTTCAGTTGATCCATCACAATTTGTTGGTGATCGGTCGCGACATTGCTGCTTTCAAAAACTGGCGCAACTTCATATTGACCAGGAGCAACTTCGTTGTGGCGGGTCTTGACTGGCACACCTAGCTTGTACAGTTCACGTTCGAATTCGTACATAAACGCTTGTACGCGGGTAATGATGGCACCAAAATAGTGTTCGTCAAATTCTTGACCGCGTGGGCTTGGGGCGCCAAACAAGGTGCGACCAGCACTGATGAGGTCAGGACGGGCGTAGTAGAAGTTCTTGTCTACCAAGAAATATTCTTGTTCTGCACCAGCGGTTGAGGACACACGCGTTACTTCGCGACTTCCCAAGGCGCGCAAAACGCGGCGGGCTTGCTTGTCAACAGCGTCCATTGAGCGCAAGAGTGGGGTCTTGCGGTCTGTTGCTTCGCCAGTCCATGAGACAAACACAGCTGGAATGGTCAGCGTCTTCCCATTTGGATTTTCTACCAAATAAGCAGGGCTGGTGACGTCCCATGCGGTATAGCCACGCGCTTCGTGGGTGTCACGAATGCCACCACTTGGGAATGAAGAACCATCTGGTTCTTGCATGAGCAAGTTAGAACCGCTGAATTCAGCTACAACACCACCGTTACCGTCTGGTTCGTAGAAGGCATCGTTCTTTTCTGCGGTGAAGTTGGTCAATGGGTAGAAGATGTGACCGTAGTGGGTTGCACCATTTTCCATTGCCCAAGCTTTCATTGCGGAGGCCACTTCATCAGCGATGGAAGCATCCATTGCGCCACCGTCTTTGATGGCTTTCATGATGCTCTTGTATGCGCCTTTTGAGAGGCGTTCTTTCATTTCTGAAATGCTAAAGACATTGCTTGCATACAAAGAGCCACTTGGGGTTCCTTGGTAGTCAAAAGCTTCCGGCAATTCGTAGTCTGTAATAGCAGCTAAGGCTTGCAAGCGAGATGCGTTACCAGTCATGATTTGAAATCTCCGTTTTAAAACATTTAGGCACTTCTAAGTGCTGATTTTTTAAATATAAAAGGTGCATAAATCAGCTGCCCGACCCAACAAGATCAAGCGGCTCATCTATGCACCTTGGCATGTCTACTATGTAGTTTGTAACCTGTAATAATTTAGCAAAAAAAGGAGTGTCTTGCCCTACGCTTTCTGCACAGGTTTCAACGTCTGCTTTTATGGAATTTGCTCAGATCGACGATATTTTTATCGAAAATTGACAGAAATGCAAGCATCTTAGCCAAAAATGCACGACACAGCTTATATTTTGCTGAAAAACTTAGTTTTTTTCGGCAAAATTCTGTTTTAACAATTTTCCAGCGTAGCTACGCTAGCGCATATTTACCGCCAACAAGTTCCTCTTGCAATTTATTGAGCATATCCCAATCACCAGCAGCAGCCAACGCCGCTTGCTCGGGCCATGACGTGGGGTCATGACGGTTATATGCCGGGCCACCTTGATTCAAAATATCCTTAATTGCATCAGGCTCATTACTAGCAAGCGTGGCAAAGGTTAGGATATCTTTTTCAGCTAATAAGTTAGCAATCTTAGGGCCAATACCCTCTATCAAAGTCAGGTCATCATTAGCAATGTTTTCTTCATCGCTGGCATCTGCGGCTTCAACTGATAACGCACCAGCATTGCTAAGATGTCCACGCCGGATCATGTCTTTAGCGACCCTAGCTTCCAAATCAGCAAGCGTATCGCCTACATAAATACCATTACGATTTTCATTTTCGCGTCGTTCAACAGCAATAAACTTACCGTTGACTTCGTAAATTGGCAGGCGCAGTGCATCGGCAACTAAGGCTTTCCCTGTTGGTGTCATTGACTCGGTCAATTTCTGCCAATAGCGCGGCATAATGCGGTCTGCGCGCAGATCATTGTCATCGCTAAGGCGTTTATCTGTCACCAACACATGCGCAACAATATTGCGTAAATCCCACACGACACTGGGACCTACGCCTTTGGCGACATCCCGCCGTGAGCTGGCAGCATAGGCATACACACCATCTTGTGCCCCATTTTCAAAGACGGGCGCCCAAAACGGATCGCCATCTGCGGCATCACGCTTCTTCAAGTAGAACACTGGGCGGCGTAGCCCAAGCGTATTCGGATCAATCCCGCGAACATGCAGCTTGTCGCTTTTACCGTCTTTCCCCAGAATGCGAGTCTTATGCAGATACTCCGTCAGATACTGGCGAACCTTTGCCAATTCAACGTGCCGAAAAATAGGGCCGTTGGGGGTGACTACCATGACTTCGTCTTCAATGGTGTACACCGGATAGACCCGCTGTGCCCGGCGAGCAACAAAGGCATAGTTTGGCAAACGAGCCACGTTGGTCAAATTTTCAATCAGATATTTCATCAAATCAGGGATGCGCTCCGCTGTCTCTGATGCAACCTGAAAGCCGGCAATTTCGGCACTGTAGCCGTTTTCTTTATGTTTGTTGTAGTAAACCGGAATGCGATAGTCACGCCATAAGTGCGTTACATCGTTTCCCATACTAACTTCAGCAATGTAAGGCACACTTGCATTATTGAGTGCCTCATTTTTGACTAATTGAATGTGCATTGGTCCTCCAGCAAATTGCGTGGCTGTTAGTTCTTGCGAACAACGACCAAATTGTACGCTAATTTTTCGACAAATTGCATAAACCGTCTACTGTTTTACTTGTACGAATAGCCAACCGGAGCACAAGCCGATGCTGGGAGGGCAATAACGGCTGATGTGGGAAGTTAGGTTGTGCTCCGGAATGACTCGTAGAAAGTGATGGCATCAGTTGACAAGGTCACTGCATAAGCCATCGGGAAATAAAATAAAGTGGAGCAGCACTCGAGGCACTGCTCCACTTCAAGTTCAACTACATTTAGATTTCGACAACGGCTGCACCGACAAATTCTGGATAGTTCAGCGTTCCGTGCTCAACAACATCAAGACCAGCAACTTCTTCTTCCTCATCCACACGCAACCAGCCGATTGCTTTCAGGACAGAGAATAAGGTGTACATCGTGCCAAAGGCCCAGACACAATAGATGGCGCTACCTAGTAATTGCACACTTAGCGTTGCAATGCCCGGCTCAAAGTTACCGAACAAAGCGGTTGCAATACCACCCCAAACCCCGCAAATACCGTGGACTGGAAACGCGCCCACCGTGTCATCGATTTGCAGTTTTTCAAGCGCAATCATCCCAACAACAACTAGGATCCCCGCAATAAGGCCAATAATCAACGCGCTGATATTTGTAACGCTGTCTGCATTGGCAGTAATCCCAACCAAACCCGCCAACATACCGTTCAAGGCCATGCCAATGTCTGGTTTCTTCATAAAGAAAACCGAAATAATGGTGGCAGCGACAGCACCCGTTGCAGCCGCAAGCAGCGTGTTGACAGCAGTGACCATGACAAGGATGGTGTTCGCTTCCCCGGTCATTGCCAAGACTGAGCCTGGGTTGAACCCAAACCAGCCGACCAACAGGATGAAAACCCCCAGTGCGGCGACTGTAATGTTGTGACCTGGAATTGCATTTGCGGTGCCATCACTATTGAAACGCCCAATGCGAGGCCCAAGCACAAGGGCGCCTGCCAATGCGGCAAAGCCGCCAACCGCGTGCACAATCAATGAGCCCGCGAAGTCATAGAAACCCATCTCGTGTAAGAAACCACCGCCCCATTTCCATGACCCTGAAATTGGATAAATAATGCCAGTTAGCACGGCGCTGTAGACCAAGTAGGCGCGGAATTGCATCCGCCCAGCAACGGCCCCAGACACAATGGTTGCTGCAGTAGCGGCAAACGCAACTTGGAATAAGAAATCAACTTGGTAATGCGGCAAGTAGTTGGGATCCAGCGCGTCTTGGGCGGGAATACCAATGCCACCGAAGCCAAAGAACCCGTTGAAGTCGCCAGGGTACATAATTTGGTACCCCACTAAGAAGAACAAGACAGCGCCCAGTGACACATCAATGAGATTTTTGAACAAAATATTGATAGTGTTCTTTGAACTATTGAAACCTGCCTCAACCATTGCAAAGCCAGCCTGCATGAACAGCACCAATACGGCACAAATAAACATCGTCAAGTTATCAATTGCAAACGCAATTTCTTGAGTTGTTGGACCATCTTGCGCAAACGCGGTCCCCGTGGTGAACATTGACACAACGACAAATAACGCCGCAATTTGCAACACTTTTGGTGCACGACCAGCAACAAACTTCTTCATCTCAAACAGCTCTCCTAACTAAAAAGGCGCTCTTGCAATAAATCTACAAAGAGCGCCTTGGCAATAACAATATGTGATTATGTGGACAAGTAAAACGATACCTAGCAACAGCGCAGCGTTTTGTTCTACCTATGAGTTCAAGCAATAAAAAAGCGCCCACAGTATGACTATGAGCGCCTTGGCTTTTGCTATGTAATTTTGCGGCCTAACCGCAAGGTGCAATTAGTGTAACAGTCCAAAGTTTATGCGGGAATGCACAATGTGACCTAAAAACTGAAGCCGCTTTGTTGTGCGATATTTACAACGCTACTCGAAGTACGACACATCCGGCATGATACGCAATTTCTCTTTGCTATAACGCTCCGTGGTCCAAATCTCATCAGCCCAGAAGTCTTCGACCTCTAACTGGTAATTGATTGCCCAATGATAGTACCGTTCAGGTTGATCATTCGTATGGCCGAGCCGAACACAGCGACCGACTAACTTATGGACATCAGCATGCGCATAATAAATTTCTGCATTCTCTGCAATTGGCGCGGGCAAAGAAGCGCCCATTAACGTATTGAAGGCCTCAATAAATAAAGCGGCCCGTTCCGCTACGGCTGGTTCAACTGTCCATTCATACACAAGCGTCGGGGCGACTCCACCAGCAATTACAAGTGAGTAGAGCGTGGTCGTTTCACGAATTGCCGTAATCATAGTCGCGTCTTTTGCCAAACAAGCAAGCGTGGCAAAAGCAAAATTATCGCTCTCAAACGCTGCTTTATAAGCTTCTTCAACCAACCGTGGTAAAGCCCACGCAGTCATTTGTACTGCATCTAGCGCACGCCCTAGCGAGTCGAGGCCTTGTGGTAGTAGCGTTGTCCCCCAAACAACTTCACCAAAACACGGCGAAGCAGTCACAGCGTGCAAACGCTCCAATGCAGATGTTGTCTGCACTTCAGCGCTACGCGACCGATCTACAGCTTGTAACGCCCGCATGCGTAGAAAATATTCAGTCAGCTCAGCGTTTTCAGTGTAATACCCTTCAACTGGGATGGTGTCATCAATAGTAAGGTGCAACTCGTCACAAACAGTGCGCGCACATTGCAGGAGATCCGTTGCTTCTGCAATTTTCATTACGTCACGATACAAACTATCGAGGCCGCTCAAAAAGTGACGATTATCAACGACGCAAACAAACACCTCTGACATGTTTACAGCCCACCATTCAGAATCACTTCTTTGGCAACTACCAAGATTTTTCGTTGTGAATTGCGGGCTTCGCGCTGCATCGCTTGGTAGGCAGCTTCTTCATCCATACCTTGTGACATGAGCACACCTTTGGCTCGATCCAGCAATTTTCGAGCCTCTAGCCCAAGCTGTAATTTACGTTTTTCTTCTTCTAGGGACTGGACATCCGCAAAACGTTGTTTTGCAATCGCAATCGCCGCTTTGATTTCAGCCGGCTCAACAGGCTTAATCAAATACCCATGAATTGGAAGTTCACTGGCTTGTTCAATCAAGTTCTCAGCACTGAAGGCAGTCAGGATGATGATTGGAATAGGTCGCTTTTTATAAATTGCTTTTGCAGCCTGTAACCCATTTGTTGTTGGCATTTCAATATCGAGAATAGCCAATTCAGGCAAACGATGGGCGGCTTTTTCAATCGCCTCAGCACCATCCCGCGCGGAGACAACATCATGCCCTAAGTCGATAAGCATTGCTTTTAGGCCCATTCGGATGATGGCTTCATCATCTGCAATTAAAATTCGCATAGTGTTGATGTATTGTGTGTTAGTCTGCTAATTTTCTAAGCACCCAACAGTTTTGAGAAGCTACGAGATTACTTGTATTCGTTGCCGTAATACTACGACTACGCTCAGCACAAGTCGCTATCGTAATCTGTCAGTAACAGCACAGTTCAGACTGTTAGCTAGAAATATCAGCACAGAAAACGCTAAATTCCAGGCTAGCCTGCATCTTATTGATTACGAGAGAGTAATTCTATGAAACTGTAGGGTAGCTAACTAATTTTTAGGTATTCGAATCATTGCTTCGGTGCCAATAGCGAGCCGCTTGAACGTGAGTGATCCTTGTAAGTCTTCCTCACAGAGCGTTTCCGCAATTTGCAAACCCAAGTTTGGTCTAAAGGTCTTGGTGTCTGGCAACCCCTGACCATCATCAATCACTTGGATGATGTGTTCTTTAGCATTACGCCCCAACGAGATGTTGATCGTGCCACCTTGGTGTTGCCCAAAGCCATGCTCAATGGCATTTTGCACTAACTCATTGACAATGAGCACTAGCGAGGTCGCTGCTTTACTGCGCATCTCGATTGACATACCTGACACGCGGATAGCAACTGGGTGATTAGGGTTTGTCATTTGCTGCGTGGTGCGCGCTATACGCTGCAACACATCTTTGACATCTACCAAGCGAAAGCCTTTTTCAGAAAGGACTTCATGCACTGCTGCAATACTATGAATGCGATCAATATTGACTCGCAATACCTCTTCAGTGCTTAGTTTATCGGCTTCCCGCAATTGCAACCTCATTAACATTGCAACAGATTGAAGGTTATTTTTGATGCGATGATGCATCTCTCGCACAACTGCCGCATTCGTTGCCAGCCGAGAATTCTCCAATGTCATGGCTGTTTGGTTCGCCATCGTGTTCAGCAATGCAACTTCTTTTGGCGTGAACTTCCGCCGCTCGTTGGTATATACACACATCACCCCAATACAGTCATCGCGTACACTCAGGGGTACGGCCTGCATGGAGACAATGCCTGCTTGCTTTGCCATTTGCTGATTGTAAAAATCACGCTCATTCAACACATTGGGCACGTAGCGTGATTTACCACTCTGCGCAACCGAGCCAATAACACTCCCAGCTAACGGCACAACCGGCATATTGTGATAGTTCAATGTCGTCCGGTCAGCTGCATAAGCATCAAGACCATCTTTATCATCGTTTAGCAAAAAGACTGAACAGACTGGCACACCCATTGCTCGCGTAATGCTTTCTGTCACAAGCTTCAACATTTCATCCAAGTAAAGCGGGGATGTCATTGCCTCACTCAGCTTGGCAACCGTCTGCAGGTCATCCAAACGCCGCTGCTGATTTTCAACCAACTGGGCACGCGCAATAGCGCCAGCAGCAAGGTCACCAATTAACTCCAATGAAGCAATATCATGCGCATTGAACTCGCGTGCGACCAAAGTCTGCACATTCATCGCGCCGACACGCACGCCACCAGACAACAGCGGAATTGCAAGCAACGACTGATAGATCATCTCCTTAGCACCGGGAACCCGCACAAACAGCGGATCATTTTGGGCATCAGCGGCGTAAATCGGCATATTACGTGATACCGCTGAGCCAGTGAGCCCCTCGCCAACCCGCAGCGTTGCAGCCCCAAACACGTCTGGGTGCAGACCCGTAGATGCCAGCAAGCGCAACGTTGTACCGTCAGGGTCTAGCAAATACAGCGAACAGGAATCTACATGCAACGCATCGTCCGTCCGGCGCACCACGACATCCAGCGTTTCGCTGAGATCCGTAGACGCATTAATTGCCTGCGTAATTTCACGCAGCAGTTGCAGCATAGTGTTAGGTTGAGTCAAAGGCATACGGGGGATGATACAACATTGTAGAGACGTCCACGGCGTGGCGTCTCGGCGACCCGAAAACATCAACAGACCATACAAATCGACGGTGTTGAACCATCGCGAATGACGGGAACTATGGCGTTGACATGACGTTGGGGATGTGTGCGGGGGACGGTGGGTTGATACCGTTAATTGTTATCCATGGGTGAACCGTTTCGATCGCTGAGACGCCACAGCGTGGACGTCTCTACAACCCACCAATTCAAACACGCATGTCGTAGAGG
>JAHDBS010000356.1 GCA_020630225.1 Anaerolineales bacterium
GTGACGAGTCTGAGCGTCTAGTTATGACCTTTCAGACTCGCCACTTAGACCTTGGGCTCATGACTATTCTAGAAACACCTCCCCCTACTCCGCAACAGCGCCTTATTCTGGCCGGACTAGTGGGGATTATTGTCTGCTTACTTGCTGCACTAGCATTGCCACAGTTGGGCTTCACGCTGAGTTTATTGGCTGGCGAGAAGGCAGCTTGGTATTTGGTGCGGTCAAGTGGAATTGTGGCATATCTTTTATTGAGCGCTTCCACGATTTGGGGGCTGCTACTGAGCACAAAGCTGATCAAATCAGCAATCCCGCCAGCAATTTCATTAGCAATGCACAACTACTTGTCGTGGCTATCCTTAGGTACAACTGCTTTACATGCTGGCGCATTGCTATTTGACACATACTATACCTATACACTCTCTGCTATTCTTGTGCCTTTTATCGGCCCCTATATGCCCCTGTGGGTCGGTTTAGGCACAGTTGGGTTTTACATTATGCTGTTGACGACGCTAAGTTTCTATCTGCGCAAGCAAATTGGGCAAAAAGCATGGCGAACTCTGCATTACACGACATTTCTGGGGTATATTTTTGCTACCTTACATGGTGTAGTGGCTGGCACAGATGCCGCACTACTGGGAACAACTTTTGGCGTGAGCGGTTTGCTGGTGCTTTTTCTAACGTTGTTCCGTATTCTGAATCGCTAATGCTATGAAAACAACAATCCTTTTGATTGATGACGATGAAACGCTCACAACACCGTTGTCACGCTCACTATTGCAATATGGCTTCGATGTAAACGTTGCTCACGACGGTAAACGCGGGCTTGAAATGGCGCTAAGCGCCCCGCCCGATTTGGTATTGCTTGATGTCATGATGCCTGTGATGGACGGCTGGGCCGTCTGTCGCGAACTACGCGAAAAAAGCAACGTGCCAATCGTGATGTTGACGGCATTAGGCGAAGAAGTGGATCGAATTCTCGGTTTAGAGCTTGGCGCGGATGATTATTTGACAAAACCGTTTTCTACACGCGAACTCATTGCGCGCATCAAGGCCATGTTGCGCCGGATTGAGCTAGATCAGGCTGTGATCGAAACGGAAGTAACAACCTTGAGCCAGTCCGGCATTACGCTGGACCTTGACGCGCGGCGGGCCTTCAACCAAGGTGCGCCGTTAGAGTTGCGCTATAAAGAGTTTGAACTTCTAGCGCTGCTGATTAGCAAAGCTGGCTCCGCAGTGACACGTGCTGAAATATTTGACAAAGTGTGGGGGACCGACTGGCTCGGTGACACTCGCACCTTGGATGTCCACATTCGTTGGCTACGTGGCAAGATTGAAGCAGACCCGAGCAGCCCGCAACTGATTCAAACGGTGCGTGGCGTTGGGTATCGGTTTACGGCATAGCCCGCATGTTTACGTCCTTTAGAGCGCGATTGCTCGCAACTTACGTAGGGCTCATTGTGATTGGATTTGGACTACTGTCTTTGTGGGCCGGCTACCGAATTGCGCAAGGGATCTACACAAATTTTGGGAACACCTTAGAAACGCTTGCTGCGCAGACGGCGGGCCAGATTGGTGAAGCAGTCGAAGAAGGTGGCGAGCATTTCAATGAATTAGCGCCAATTGTCAACACAAATAGCGTCGCAACAGGTGCTCAAATTTCGGTCTTCAATAGCAACAGCATATTCGTGCTTGCCTCAGACCAAAGCGTCTCGCAACTGTATACAACAACAACTCCAGTTGTTGCCATAAATTCAGCAGGCGTGGAGATGATGTTTGGTGCCAGCCCTATCTTCTACGAAGGCGATGAATTAGGCATTGTTCAATTCGGTTTGCCATATGCCATTCCGCAAAGCGATGCTCGCCAGAATTGGATTCTAATTGGAATAGGTTACGTTGTCTTCACCTTACTAGGCCTATTTGCTAGCTTAAACCTAATCAATCGACTGACCGCCCCGCTCCAAACCTTAGGCGACACGGCAACAGCGTTGGCTGCTGGCGACTTGGGCCAGCGTGTCCCCGATCCGGCTGATGATGAAATTGGCGCAGTTGGGAAAAGCTTCAACCAAATGGCGGACGAAATTGAGGCGATGGTTGCGGAGCAACGTGCATTTGCGAGCAATGCCTCGCATGAATTGCGAACACCGCTAACCGGCATTCGAATTCGGACGGAAGCGCTCTTAGATGCGCCTTTGTCAGACGCTGACCAACGTTTATATATTGAAGAAGTTGACCAAGAAGCGCAAAGACTAAGCGGCCTTGTAGACGACCTCATCTTGCTTTCACGCGTAGACTCCAATCGTCTGACAATTGGGCAAGAAAAAGTTGACATGCTGCGTGTTGTGCAAGCAGAGCTGCGCACAATGCAAACAGCGATAGATGCTAAAGACTTAGTGCTAAGCATTAATAGCCCAGCAGAGGCAACCTATATTATTCAGGCAAACTTAAATCACGTTCGCACAGTCATGCGCAATGTAATTAGTAACGCTGTCAAATACACGCCTGCACAAGGCGAAGTCCAGGTAGAACTTTCAACTGTGGAAAACGCCGTGCAAGTCAAGGTCTCTGACACTGGAGTCGGCATTACTGCGGATGATTTACCGAATATTGGCAAGCGTTTCTTTCGGACTGACAAAGCGCACTCGCGAAAGACGTCGGGCGTTGGCTTAGGACTGTCGCTTGTAAAAGCAATTGTTGCAACCTACGCTGGGACGTTTTCTATTGCGAGCACAGGTGCAGAGCAAGGCACAACCGTCACGTTGCTTTGGCCGCTTTATCAAGAGACTCTAGAATAACCATCACTCCGATTATTCGGAGTCCTCATCCGACTACTTTTTCAGCATAGCGTCTACACTAGAGCTATCTAGTACTCACACAGGAGCTCATGATGAAAAAGTCACCAACCTTCACAACAAAAGACCTCACCGAATGGCGGGACTTGGGATTTATTGACCAAACCCAAGTTCAAGCCATTCTTAGTCACCTCAGCACGAATAGTAGTAACTCGGAACAAACAGAAGCGCGATTTGGCTTCAACATCATTTCTATCGCCTACTACTTTGGCGGCTTCATGATTTTGTTTGCCTATACCGTCTTCATGGGGATTACTTGGGAAGATACTAACGCCATTGGACAAGTCGTGATTTCGATTATTACGTTAGTTTTGTTAGGAGGTATTGGTGGCTTCTTGAAGTCAAGACACTATCAACATGCTGGTGGCATTCTAATTTTTGCTGCGGTCGGCATTGTACCCTTACTGGTTTACAGCATTCAAAATGCAATTGGGGTCAACTTGCCGCATGACTATGCCGGATTTTATCGGCAGATTTCAGACAGCTGGGTGCCAATGGAGCTAATCAGCATCACTGTGGCAATTCTTGTGGTCGTCTTTGTGCGGTATCCGCTAGTTACGTTACATATTGCATTTTGGACATGGTTTGTCTCGATGGATATCGTTGACTATGTCTCGGGTGATGTTCTTGGAACTGGCTATGAAGCTGCTCAAATTGTGTCAGTTTTCTTCGGTTTCGGAATGCTGGGCGTGGGGTTCTTACTACAGAAATTACTTGAAAAAGACTACGCCTTTTGGTTCTATCTGTTCGGACACATCTGCATTATTTGTGCGCTCTCCGCACTTACGATTGAACAGTCTGGCATCTTAGGCCTAGTGTATTTAGCAGTGTATGTCACATTTGTCGTGGCAAGCATCTGGCTGCAGCGCAAAGTATTCCTAGTCTTTGGTGCCCTCGGGATCTATGGTTACCTGTGCTACTTAGCTTTTGATGTTTTCGATGGCGCACTAGGCTTCACCTTCGGTCTAGCAACCATCGGACTGCTGATTGTGCTGCTGACTGTGGCCTATCAACAATATTTGCAACCTTGGTTGACGAAACGCCTACAACCGCAGGCAATTGCGTAGATGTCTTACTCCAAAGCATCAATTCGGATTGTGAGTTTGCATCGCTAAATGAATACCACTTGATGAACCAGAGCGCGGATACAGCCAAATGTGTCTGCGCTTTTTCTCATTAAGAATGCAGCAAGACTTCCGGATTTTGGGTGATTTCTCGCTGATTTATGAAATAAGGGGCGATATGATTTTGAAATTAGCGTATATAGCGATTTATTTATATATTTTCGCTAATTTAGCAAAAATCAATTAAGTAGAGATGCGATTATGATGAAATCAGCTGAAGCCCAACTTGTAATTGACGGCGGTGAACGGACCTTTGCGCCAGACCTTACCATTCCAGATCCAGTACCCTCTGTAGCGCTTCAACGCGTTGAAGAGATCATTACTTCTGCGCGCATGTTCCGTTACAGTGGAACCGATGCTGAAGAGTCAGAAACCGCCCTACTAGAAAAAGAGTTTGCAGAATACTTGGGTGTGAAATATGCGCTAGCCGTTAGCTCTTGCAGCAGCGCCATTTTCATTGGCTTGCTGGCAGCTGGGATTGAACGTGGCGAAAAAGTGCTGATGCCAGCGTTTACGTTTACAGCGGTGCCATCTAGCATTGTGCATGCTGGTGCAGAGCCATTGTTAGTTGAATGTGATGATAACTACGTCGTCAATTTAGACGACCTTGAAGCAAAAATTGCCGCAAATCCAGACGTGCGTTTCTTTCTTTTGTCACACATGCGCGGCCATGTCGCAGACATGGGCCGAATTGTTGACATATGCAAAGCGAACAATATCCTCTTGATCGAAGATGCTGCTCACGCACTTGGCTCGACCTGGAAAGGCCAACCGGCCGGTACGTTTGCTGACATTGGTTGTTATAGCTTTCAGTCAACCAAAATGATAAATGCTGGCGAAGGTGGCATGCTCACCACAAACGATGAAGACATTTATGCTAAGGCAGTCATCATGTCTGGTGCTTATGAAAAGCAATGGACCAAGCACTTTTCCCGGCCGCTACGGATTTTGGATTATCTGAATAAATATCCAGCCTATA
>JAHDBS010000357.1 GCA_020630225.1 Anaerolineales bacterium
GGCTTTGATCCCACTGAAGATGAGTTCGCAGCAGGCGAGTTGAGAACAAATGCTGAAAAAGCAAAGCGCGAGCTAAGTAAACGCTCAAAAACGGCGATCCTAGTGCGTTCGAATGGAAAGACAACAAGAGTGTCAATTGACAGAGCGACTTTCGAAGGTGCGATTAAACCAAAAATTGATACAACCCTGACACTTATTCGCTCTGTTTTACGAGATGCCAAATTGGAGGCAGGACACATAGATCGTGTTCTGCTAATTGGTGGTCCCACAAGAATGCCGCTTGTACATCAATCCTTGGTAAATTTTTTCAATTTACAACCAGATGCAACGGTAAACCCTGATGAAGCAGTTGCCATTGGTGCTGCAATTGTTTCAGCTAAGAAATTTGCAGAGCTAAAGCCTGAAGAGGTAACACAGGTGATTGCAGAGAAAGTGGCGGGACTCCAGATTTCCGATGTCACCTCTCATAGTTTAGGCATTGAAGCAAGTGTGCCAGGCACTACACAATTGATCAACTCGATTTTGATCAAGCGCAATTCGCCGTTACCGGCATCTATTTCAAAAGAATTTACGACAACAATACCTGATCAAAGATCTATCAAAGTAACCATTTATCAGGGCGAATTCCAAGACCCTAAGCTTTGCAACCCTATTGGTGATTTTCTTCTGGCTGGTTTACCCCCGAATCGGCCGCCAGGTAGAAAAGTGCGCGTGACTGTGGAATGCGGGACAGATGGGGTCGTAACAGTTTCTGCGACGGATATTGAATCTGGAAAACAAGCAGAAACAAAGGTTAGTTACAAAGTTGGTCAGTCCAAGCAACAGGTGTCTGCCCGACAGCGTTGGTTAGACGCAAAACCAATTAGTTAAATAGATTGAATTGAGGCCGCGAAGAATATGCAAGATTTTTATTCTTTATTGGAAATAGATCGATCAGCAACAGTTGATCAAATATCTACAGCGATTGATGAACAATACGATAAATGGCGGCGATTAACGTCTCACCATGATGCTCAATTACAGAACCAAGCCAATCAAGCGCTTTTCCAAATTGAGCAAGCACGTAACACATTGTTAGATCTTACAAAGAAAGGTCCTTATGATGTTGAATTGGGCGCAGGTGGAATTGCAGATCCGGATGCAATTCATCAGCATAGTGGCTTGCATAGCCCCTTGACTCCACTGCGCTCCCCTATTTCAAGCACTGCTTTAGAACGGACAGATGCGTGGGTCTGCAATAGCTGCAAAAAAGCTAACCCGATTGGTTCGATTCATTGCCAGCAATGTGGACGAAGTGTCGGGCAAATCTGCGTAAAGTGCGATACCACTTCACCTGCAACTGCGAAATTTTGTCTAAGCTGTGGTGTGAACTTGGCCGAATTGAAAACACAAATCGAGCAAGATGCTATTGATCGTGAAATCTATTGGCAACAGCAACAAAAGTTGCGTGCCGAGCAAGAAGTTCGATTAGCACCCATGCGCGAGACTGCTGAATCTGCCCAGAAGTGGCAAAGAATAGGTTGTGCAACAAGTATATTTTTTGGAATTTTTGGCCTGCCTTTTGTAATTTATTCACTTCGGCGTTCAAAAGCCGTATTAGATTCGCAGCACCAACCAGGAGATGAATCAATTCGCGAAATGGCCAAGACAGCCCGTACATGGTCAATTGTTGCTGCTGTATTAATCGTTTCTATGACGGCTTTTACTTTCGCGGTTTTCGTACTTCCATTACTGATGGTGCTTATTGGTGCTGGACTGGAAGGTCTTTAGATCTCAGCAATCATTACAGAAATCGATGTTAAACATAACTTGTCTCTCGCAAAATAGCCTAAATGAGTTGGGATTGTCTTATAACAACCTGACAAATGCATACCAATTCCAAAACAACTTATTGGGGGAGAAAAATAATGACAACTAATCGACATTTAATTAGTGAACAGATGCTCGTCCGACATGTGACTTTGTTAGACCGAGGCTCCTCTATACCGTTTTTTACTAAGCAGTTTGTTGTAGATGCAGGCACAGTCGCTGTAATGACAGTGGGAGGTGCTTATAAAGAAACTCTCCAGCCTGGAACGTACTTCCTGAATCGTTATAAACGCCGACGAGACGTGCAGTCTCATGTTGTAAATGACAAAATCCAAAATTTTATGGTGACGACGAATCGTGAGTTTACGATTCAAAATCCCGTCCCCGTTGAGATCAACCTTAATTTATCAATTGAATATCAGGTTTCAGATCCAATAAAAGTGGCGCTAGAAATCGATCAACCTTTGGGTGCTCTTTTTGACCGCACAATTCAAGCAGTCCGTGGGGCCATTGTCTATGCCTCTATTGACGAAATTCGTCAGCAAGGACATGGCATTGCCCAAACAACACTGCAGAATCTACGCGCGATGAAATTACCAAGCGTAATTGGCATTGACGTCATTAATGTAATGACAACTTCCATTAAGGCAACTGACACTGGCTCTGATGAACTTGCAAATTTGCAGATGACCGAGATGAAGCGTGCCCGAGAGCACCAGATGGATCAGCAAATGCTTGCAAGTACGCAAGTGACTTGGGAGTGGATGCTATTGAACCGACCTGAGATTGCACAACAGCTAATTGCCCAGCATGGTGCGCTTGCTAAAGAAATGCTGGACAAAGGCATTTTAGACCCGAGTGGGCAGCTTAATTCTCCAACCGGTAGTTCAGGGATGAATGTTGCCGGAATTATGAACCAGCTTGGTCCGGGGCAATTTATGTCAGGTGGTGGTTTTCCTAGCGCCGGTGTCCCAACTCAGTCGCATATGGGTGGGCAACCACAATTAGGGCATTCACCTCAACAGCTACAACCGCCGCAACAACAAGATGTTCACACTCGGATGTCTAAGGAAATTGAACTGATTAAGTCTCTTCCGGGCGCAATTGTTGAAGCCAAGGCTGGGGTAAATGAACATGGGATTCCGGACAATTCGTATAACTTGCGTGTTCAGTTACCAAGGCGTTCTGGTGGCATGTTGGAGATCTTTATTATTTGCATGCAGGGCTACCCAGAACAACAGCCAATTGTGGAAGTACTAATGGATGGCCAAGAAGTTCCAGTGACAGCGGGGGCACTTTCTAGGTGGCAGCCATCGTATTACCTCTTAGAGATTGTAAGAGAGGTTCAAAATTACTATGGATAACGAGACCAACTTCTATGCTGTGTTGGGGATCCTACCATCTGCTAATGATCAAGAAATTCAGCATGCCTATGGATTGCGCCGCGCTGAACTGATTGCAGCAGATATGAATGATGACCAAGGTGTATTAGACGAACAGCTATCTCAGTTAGACGCTGCTTATGCAAACTTGATGGATAAAGGAAATCGGGCTGCGTTTGATAGAGCGCAATCACAAGCAATTGTTGTTGTAAATGCGCCGGCAGGGCAGACAGCCCACAACAATGTGCTCAATACAACTATTCCAATTTCTATTCCTGACATTCAAGCAAAGCCTAGTTTGCAGCGGCCCTGCCCACATTGTGGTGTGCAAAACCCGGCGAAAGCCAAAACTTGTCTGAGCTGTCAACGTCAAATTAGCCGCTCATGTCCTGAATGTGGCTATGCTGTACCGCTTGGGCAGGTTGCTTGCGCCCGTTGCGCAACTGTTATGCATGAATTGGATCAGGAGCGTTTGCAAGCGAGCTTAATTGCTGAAAAGAAAACAATTGAACAAAGAGAAGGTTCTCGTTTACGCGTTGAAGCCAATGAAAAGCAACATAGCATCAATGCTGCCTATGGGGTTGTTTTTTGGCTAATTGTTTTTGCAATTCTTGGTGGGTTGATTTTTGCCTATTTGTATTTCTCAGCATCGTTTGCACCAGCTTAATTAGATATGGAAGATGGGCTTCGTCAGTGTCGGAACTGTAATACGCAAAATTTGCTGAACGCCACAATTTGTAAGAGCTGTGGGCTAAATCTTTCCGAGTTTGAAACGCTTAGTGAGAATTTTGGTAACTATCAGCAGCGATATCAGGAGCAATACCAATCTCAAATTAGCGCGGAGATCTCAGAGCAGGCAACGCAAACAAACATAGCCAATAAAGCACAATTTAGAAGCCTAATGACTATGACGGTCTTAGTAAGCCTAGTCTTATTGGGTGTTGTCATTGCGTTTGCGTTCTGGCGAGGACAGCAAATTCGCCAATATCAGGCGGAACTAGCCGCCGATTACGCAAGTGCAAATGAATGTCTACGAAATGAGAATTTCACTTGTGCAGTAGATAGCTTTGCTAGCGTACTAGCCCGTGAACCAAACTATGAAGATGCAGCAGCTTTACTCCAACAAGCCCAACTAAGTTGGATTGATGAGTTGGTTGCGCAAGGGCAATTTGATACAGCAATTGAAACCTCAACTAGCCTGTTCACCAGTGACCCCACAAATGCGCCGCTGCGGACTGTTCATGAAACCGTCTTGCTCGCATACGCAGCGCAAAAGACATCGCTTTCACTGTGGGCAGAGGCGGTTGAACTGCTAGATGAGGCGACTGAACTAAATAAAACAAACGTACAAACACGAGCTGATTTAGAAAAAGCTTACAAATTTTGGTACAGCGCATTAGACGGTAAGACACGACCGATTTTGAAACCCACGATTAGGCGTGCCTATTATGACCGTTTTCCAGATGGTGACATAGAAGATCTAAGTCTGTACGAACCACCATCGGGTTAGAACGTAAACACTTCAGCGCTTAGCATGCACGCTGAGGTTGAATATGAGGAAAGAAAGAGACCATGCCCACACTTTACGATCTGTTAGAAATTCACACTAGCGCTTCTACTGCAGAAGTAGAGCTAGCAATTGACACCCAATATAACAAGTGGCGCAAACTTACAACGCATCATGACCCCACGATAGCACAGAAGGCTACCAGTCAATTGACGCTTTTGGAAGAAGCGAGAAGCACGCTTTTAATCGC
>JAHDBS010000358.1 GCA_020630225.1 Anaerolineales bacterium
ATGAGAACTTCTATTCCTACTCCAGATTTTGAAACGTATAGTATGGAGCATTTGCTCACCTCGGCGGCAGTCAATAACGGCACGGTTGATGTGTCTTGGACTGACGGTCGCAACAGTCGCTACCATCACTTATGGTTGCGTGATAACTGTGCTTGTTCAGGGTGTATTGACCCTAACTCGCATGAACGCGTTGATTCAATTGGCATCATTCCAGAAGATATTCGCCCACTAACCGTAAAGGTTGGGTTAAACGGTGGACTTGTTGTGGAATGGGAGCAAAAAGTTGGTGAATGTAATGGCGTTAGTGAGTTTCATCCCGGCTGGCTGCGTGAATTTGACTACTCAAATGGGGCCGCACCTGTTGAAGAATGGCCGATCAAAACATGGGGGCAAGACCTTGAAGATGATTTGCCAATCTTCTCGGCTGAAGCTGTGTTTAACGACGAAAATGTGAAGTACGACTTCCTCGTTGCCATTCGCACGCTTGGTCTGGCCATTGTGACAGATATGCCAAAGGACTATGAAGCCTTTGAGCGCATTTCATCGCAAATTGGACTGCTTCGAGACATGAACTGGGGCAAGATTTTTGAAATTATCCCTAAGCCAGATGGCGAATATATTGCGAATCGTGGCTTTGCGTTGGATGCGCACTCCGATGCTTCAACCCGTGAGTATCAGCCTGGGTTCCAAATTTTCCAATGTGTTGAAAACACAGCGACTGGCGGTGAAAGTTTCTGGGTCGATGGTTTCCACATTGCGAACATCATGAAAGAACAATATCCTGAGCAATATGACTTGTTGACTTCAGTGCCGTGGGAATTTGCAAACCGCGCTAAAAGGACGCACTATCGCTGGTCTGCGCCAATTCTTGAACTGGATATCAAGGGTGAAATCACAGCTGTTCGCGATACGACTTGGCTGCGTGAACCACTCCGCCAAGATTTTGACACCGTGCCAAAGTTGATGGAAGCCTATCGGACTTATGTGCGCTTGAAAGATCAGCGTGAAAACCAAGTCGAGCGGAAGCTGGTAGAAGGCGACGTTGCGTTTGTTGATAATCGTCGCTGTCTGCACGGCCGACGGTCATTTGTGCCGGGTTCAGGAATGCGCCACATTCGCACGTGCTATGGCGAACGCGAAGAATTGCAGTCTTCTATCCGTATGATTGAACGGGCTCGTGACTCGCGGAAGTTTGCGTAGATAAGTGATATTTCGACGACTCAAAGTGCTTCGAGGGTTTCTTGACTTCAGAAGTTCCGTAGAGCACTTTGAGTCGTAATTAGCGGAAGTGCAGGTCTCCTGCACTTTTTGCGTTAAAATCCCTCTCTATGTCAAAGCTAAGGCTGATTGCCACCACTCAATTTGGATTAGAAGCTGTCGTCAAACGCGAGTTGATCGCGCTGGGCTACGAAAATATTACGATTACGCCCGGACGGATTGAATTTGACGCGACTGTTGCCGATATTCCACGCGTGAACATGTGGCTGCGCACAGCAGACCGCATTCGGCTCAAGATTGGCGCATTTGAGGCACTAACCTTTGATAGCTTGTTTGAGCAAACCAAAGCGCTCCCTTGGGAAGACTGGATCACCAAAGATGGTGAATTTACAGTCACAGGGAAAAGCGTCAAGTCTGATTTGATGAGCGTTCGTAGCAGCCAGTCAATTGTCAAAAAGGCTGTTGTTGAAAGGCTAAAATCAGCCTATAAGGTCGACTGGCTCAATGAGACGGATGAGCAATACACCATCGAAGTGGCGCTACTCAACAATGTTGCGACGCTGACGATTGACACCTCAGGATCAGGGTTGCACAAGCGAGGCTATCGGGCGGCATCGGGCGGCGCGCCATTGCGTGAGACGCTTGCGGCGGCTTTGGTGCAATTGAGCTACTGGTATCCAGATCGATATTTGTTAGACCCAATGTGTGGGTCGGGCACTATTTTGATTGAAGCCGCAATGCTAGCGAAGAATATTGCCCCAGGATTGAAGCGGCGCTTTGCATCTGAAGACTGGCCAATTATTGGCGGTGATGTTTGGAAAGAGGTGCGGCAGCATGCCCGCGAGGCGCAGAAGCCATTTCCAGAGCCAATGATTTTTGGCAGTGACAACGATGAAAGCGTGATCAAAATTGCGAAGGAAAATGCAATCAAAGCTGGTGTTGATGACAGTATTCAGTTTGAAACTAAGCCGATGGATCAGGTGTGGGTCGACCGTCAGTTTGGGGTTGTCATCACCAATCCGCCTTATGGGAAACGGATGGCGGAGTTCCAAGAAATCAACAAGCTATATATTACGTTTCATAAGATGTTCCGCAAGAAAAAAGGCTGGTCGATTTACGTGATTACCTCTGACCGCAAATTCCCTGACTACTTCAAACGGGCAAGACCAGACCGAGTTCGAAAGCTATATAACGGCCCAATTGAAGCGAATTACTATCAGTATTATGGCGACCGTCCGCCGCGTGACGCATAGCTGCTGTCTGCAACGTTGACCCATTGACGTTCAGGACCGTGTTGAATATCTATCTACTGAGACCTAGATGCAAACGCTGAGACGCTATTTACCGTATCTGTTGATGATTGCCAGCCTTGCGCTGGCAATTTGGATTCTGCGGCGTAATCAGGGGTCTTTGCTAGCCGTGTGGGATGTCGTCCGGACGGCAAATCTGAGCTGGTTGCTCATTGGTTTAGGCTGTTGGCTCTGCTGGCAGGTGGCTCAGATATTCCAAATGCGGCAGGCGTATCGATTAGTTGGGTTGCCCGCGACGTTTTCAGCGCTTAGCGGAGTAACAATTGCCAATAACTTTGTAAACACCTTTGTGCCGTCAGCCAATGTGAGCACATTTGCATTGTTTGGCTTTCATGCCCATCGACAACGATGGAAGCTAAGCCAGAGTTGGTTGGGACTAGTCATTTTTGCGCTGGCTGAGTACACGAGCGGGGCGCTTGTGTTGGCGGTTGCATTGCGCCTCTATCGACAGCAAAGTGGGTTACACTGGCTTGAGTTTTGGCCGGCAATCGCGCTGATTGGTGGGGTGGCCTTAGCAACCGTTCTCATTCGGCTATTGATCCGCAATGCGGAGGCGTTGGCGGACTGGCTCGCGCAGTTTGAGATAGGCTTTGAGATTGAAGCACTCGAGACGTTAGCCAATGCGCTGAATACGCTAATTCAATCCGCGCCAGGTGAGGCGGGGGCTTTTGTAGCGCTTCGCAATGCTTCAGTATTGAAATGGCTGACGTTGTATAGCTGTGCATTGCTTGGGAAAACTGCCCAATTCGTGTTGATGTGGAGTGTCGGTTCTGCGCTTGGTATCTCGTTAGATATGGTCATGACGTGGGTGACAACAGCATTTTCATACTTGTATACAGTTGTTTCCCCTGTGCCGCAAGGCATTGGGATTGTAGAAAGCGCGGTTAGCTACCAATTGCAAAACTTTGGTATTGCCCAAACGTCAAGCGTTGCAGTCGGAATTTTGTATCGGGGGTATACGCTTTGGTTGGCAGCGTTAATTGGATTTGTGGCCCTAAATGCATTTGGGCTGCGCGCCTATCAGGATGTGACGCCGGACGTCAATTAGCCCATCACAGACGTATTGCCAGTTGCGACATGAGCCGCAGATTTTTTGATGAGTTCACGCAAAACAGTTTCAT
Organism: Anaerolineales bacterium; assembly: GCA_020630225.1. Taxonomy (GTDB): domain Bacteria; phylum Chloroflexota; class Anaerolineae; order Anaerolineales; family UBA6668; genus JAHDIM01. The sequence goes on from JAHDBS010000358.1 coordinate 3,650, forward strand.
CAACGTCTGTTAACTTCTTGATATAAAGACAAGACTTGCCCGTCTTGAATTTTCCTAACTTGCTCATCAGATCTTCGTATTCATCAAAGCCAGCCATGATGTAAAGCGTAATATTTGCCTTACGCGGTGAAAATCCACATTGGAACCAAGTGCCTGCGCGCCCACTCGCATACTTGTAGTCATAGCTCCCAAAGCCAATGATGCTGGTGCCCCACATTTTTGCTGGTGCTCCCACTAACTCTTCCATCATTGCCAAAATTGCAAAGCAGTCCTCGCGCTTTTCATGTTTTTCAACAGTGTTTAGAAATGCAGTGACATCCCCATCGTTTAGCGTTGTTTTGTTTGCCGCCATGTTACGTATCCTCTAAATTAGTTCAGTGTTATAGCTTGCATTAATGGTACAACATCAATAATTTATTGGAGATATTATGATTTGGGCGAGACGGATTACGCAAAGTGTATTGGTTGGACTAGGGCTTCATCTCGTGTCAGGCGGACTACTTGCATTGCCGATGTTATTAGCAAGCGATGCTTGTTGTGGGGCGGTCATAGAGAATGTTGTTGCTGTGTTGGTCATCGTTTTGCTAGCCGTTGCCGGTACAGCGATTGCAGCATTGCTTGTTCACTTCTTAGTGACTAAATTTTTCAAAGTGCAAGATCCATTATGGCTCTTGACACTAATTTCTACACTGATCGGGACAACTGGATTTTGGCTGTATTGGCTGAGCGTGACTTGGCAATATTTGACTTAGGACAATACTAATAATGGACTTCAACGACTCACGGAAACAAAAACTCGAAATGGCGAAAGAAACCCAGATTGTGTTTGCCAACATGCTGCTGGCGCATGAGGCTGATGCCGATTGGGCACCAGCGGAAGGGGAATGGTCTTTGCGTCAAATTGCAGCGCACATGTATTTGACAGAGAAAGATTGTTTTCGCGTGCGGTTTGGCCAGCTCGTGAACGACACAAAGCCGGAGTTTGCTTACTTCAACCACGACAATTGGTCATTTGACGGGATGGCTATGCGCGATTCGCTTGAAAAGTGGGCGGCGCAGCGTGATCTGTTTTTGGCTGAATTAGAAGCGGCAACAGAAGAATCTCTGACAGTTCCGACAGGTGCACACGCTTATTTTGGGACTGTCAACGCGATGGATGTGCTGCAAATTGCTACGCATCACGACATTGGGCATATGGGCCATCTGCGCCAAATTCTGACTGCAAAGTGAAAATAGGACGCGGACGAGAACGAAAAACGCGGATTTTGTTTATAAATTATCCGCGTT
>JAHDBS010000359.1:0-2390 GCA_020630225.1 Anaerolineales bacterium
TAAACCGTGTCTCGCGAAGGGTTGGATTGATTGGAATTTTTTGAATTGGTCGCATGGTTTGCTAATGGCTAAAGGCTAATAGCTAATTGTGCTATTGCCATCGTCACCATCTTCGATATTGAGTTCGTAGTCAGCTGAGGTTTCTGACAAACGATTAGTTCTTTGTTGATTAGTCATTGTGATCAGTAATCGGATGATTTCAGATAAGCGATTTAGGCGATCTTCAACGACTTGGTTTCCTAAGATTGGCTTGGCAGATAAATACCAATGCTTACTTTCTCGCGCTGAGCCAAGAGCATACTCATAAAATCTTGCACGATCCTTGTTTGACTTACGCGAATACCCTTCAGAAATATTTGCGCCCACCGACCCTATAGCTCTATAAAGCTGGTCTGCGATGCCATGTACACTTACCTTCGCAGAAATAAGCTTACGTGTATCATGCCAAGTCAACTCCATAAGAAATACAGCCTGCCGATACACTTTCATCTTCCACAGCGAATCTTCCGTAACACTCTGCGGTAAATGAGCCTCCCATTCTTCATATGACCTAGGAACTGAAGTCATTAGCTATTAGTCAATTAGCCTTTAGATTGCCAAATGACTCGCCCCACAAAAAACGGCCCCAACTTCTCCAAATACTCCGACGTCTGCTTCGTCAGCCGCATGCGTTCTACGATTTTTGAAAGCGGCGTCAGTTCTTTGCCGAGCAACGCAATGACATAGTCATTGTCGTTTTTGTCGAGGCCGTGACAGGCTAGCCGGATGTCGGTGCCGTGTCCCGCTTCGCCGTAGGCACGCCCGATGTCACCGTGTTCCATGAGGATGGCGCGTTTTTCATCGGCGGGGAGTTGTTGGAATGCGCCTTTACGGCGTAATGGATACCAGATCGCCCATTGATTGTCGGCATTAGTAACTTTGCCAAGTGGCTTGCTTAGCAATACATGTTCAAGATTGCGCTCATAACCAATCGCATAGGTCCGACCGATCATGGTCAGCTCAGGCTTAGGTACCAGAGTAGTAAATGCCTCAGAATTGAGCGTCTTGCGCCACGTATCGACAAAGAACTCAGCGTCTTCGTGACACGCCAACACCGCAATCCCCTGCGGATCATTCAAATCGGCATAAACCACACCTTGAATGACATTGCTTTCCAGCGCAGCACTAACGGCATCGATATCCGTGCAATTGCCAAAGCAATGGAGCTGCATGTAGAGGCGACGGTTTAGGGATTGTCCGGCAGCGTTTTCGGAGACAGTTATATTGTGTTTACTTTCAGTCATTGTTTTCTAATAGCTAATTGGCTAAAGGCTAATGTGTTCAGTTCAAAAGTATTAGCTAAATTTAGTCACTGTAAAAATAGCGGGCCATATTTCAAAGATTACGTTTCACAAAAGTCATTAGCTATTAGCCCTTAGCCAATTAGCTGCATCCTTCGCAAAATACGTAATCACCACATCTGCCCCAGCTCTTTTGAAGCTCAACAGCATTTCGAGGGCGATTTTTTCTTCGTCGAGCCAGCCATTTGCAGCGGCAGCTTTGACCATCGCATATTCGCCGCTGACGTTGTAACAGGCCATTGGCAGTTCAGGATATGCATTTTTGACGGTGCGAATGACATCCATGTAGCTGAGCGCAGGCTTGACCATCAGAAAGTCAGCCCCTTCAGCGACATCAAGTTCCGCTTCGCGCAGCGCTTCTTGCACATTAGCAACATCCATTTGATGCGTCTTGCGGTCGCCAAATACAGGCGCGCCATCAGCGGCGTCACGGAATGGGCCATAAAAAGCGGATGCGTATTTGACCGCATAACTCATAATCGGAAGATGCACATAGCCAGCTGAGTCTAGCGCTGAACGCAGCGCACTGACCATACCGTCCATCATGCCACTTGGGGCAACGATATCCGCACCTGCTTCTGCATGCGAAATAGCCACCTTTTGCAAGATAGCCAACGTGTCATCGTTCAGCACATAGCCACTCTCATCCAAAATGCCGCAGTGACCGTGGTCGGTATATTCACATAAGCAGACATCAGTCACGACGAGCAAGTCAGGCGCAGCAGCTTTGATCACGCGAATGGCCTGCTGCACAATGCCATCATCCGAAAAATTTTCAACGCCAATCGGATCTTTCTCTGCGGGGATGCCAAATAGCATCACACCTGAAATGCCTAACTCAGCAATCTCTTTAGCTTCTGCCGCTAGCTGGTCAACCGACAGTCGATACTGACCAGGCATTGAACTAATTTCAAGGCGCACATTCTCACCATGTTGTACAAACAGCGGGTAGATGAAGTCTGCCGCCGAAAGTGTGTGTTCACGCACCATCTTGCGCAAGGTTGGAGTATGGCGTAGTCGCCGTGGACGAATGTTCATTGAGAGTTGAAA
>JAHDBS010000359.1:2490-4904 GCA_020630225.1 Anaerolineales bacterium
ATGCGCTCACAATAATGCTGAATGACATGCCCATTGATCGGTGCCATTTCAATCATTGGAAAGGCCAATGGCACAGCGTCGCGCGCGCGCAGCTTGTCAGCGAATTCTGCATATTGGTGGGCTGCACGCGTGACTACAACGCGCTTCCCGCGTAATGAAGACGGAACGTTTGGCATTGGTAACTAACTGCCTTTTACAGACTCCAGAATTTTTCCAGCACCCTTCGCCAGCGCCTGTTCAGCTAAACGTTGGCCTAGATCAAAAGGATCAATGCCTTGGCCCGCTACGCGAACCACGCTGGTACCAGCCGGATGGGAGACACAGCCTGTCATCTTGATTGTGCCAGCGTCATAGACCGCATAGGCAGCGACGGGTACGGCACAGCCGCCACCCAAGGCAGAGAGAAAGGCGCGCTCAGCCGTTACACAGCTATGCGTCACAGCATGGTGAATTGCCGACAGGTAACGCAGGGTGTCTACGTCGTCTTGGCGACACTGTATACCCAGCGCGGCTTGCCCTGGCGCGGGCAACATCGTTTCAACAGATAGATATTCGGCGACCTTTTCAACCAGCTCTAGTCGTAATACACCGGCAGCAGCCAACACGATTGCGTCATATTGCCCTTCTTCGCACTTGCGAATGCGCGTTGGCACATTGCCTCGAATCGACTCAATTTTGAGGTCGCGGCGTTGCGTTTTAAGCTGTGATGCGCGCCGCAAGCTGCTTGTTCCCACCACGGCACCTTGGGGCAGATCTTCAATACAGCGCCCAATCATTACATCGCGCGCGTCAGCGCGTTTGCCCACAGCACCTAAGGTAATGCCTGCTGGATTTTCAACTGGCAAGTCTTTCAGTGAGTGCACGGCAATATCAACGCGACTCTCTAGAAGAGCGGCTTCCAGCTCTTGCGTAAATAAGCCTTTGCCGCCAATTTCTGGCAAAGGTTTGTCTAGAACTTTGTCACCTTTGGTAACAAATTCGACAAGTTCGCATTGCAAATCGGGCCAAGCGGTTTCGAGTACAGACTTGACATGATTGGCTTGCCAAAGCGCCAGTTTAGAGCGACGGGTTCCGATTTTCAGGGTCATTTGGTGTTAGCTTGCGTTTCTCACAACAAAGTATTGGCACAAACAGAGATGTCATGACAGACGATCTCTATCTTTCTACTTTGCCTCTGTGTTCAATTCAAAGAGTTCTTGCACAGCCCGGACGACTTCACTGTCAGCCTGACTAGTGCGCAAATGTTGCGTGGGTTGATGCAGCAGCTTATTGACCAACACTTTGGTAAGCGATGCAATCCGCTGCTTGTCTGCATCAGGAAGATGATTGAGGTCGTGCAAGGCACGCTCAAGTTCAGTTTTTCGAACGGTTTCTACTTTTTGGCGCAGTTTGGCAATGGTTGGCCGAACGGCAATATGCTCTACTTCAGTCCAGAAGCTATCGAGTTCTTCAGCAATAATCGTTTCAACACGTGGCACCTCATTGCGGCGGCGCTCAATTGCGCCGTCTAAGTAACTCTTGAGCTGATCAATATCATGCAAGGCGACGCTTGCTAACTGCCGCACGTCTGGGTCAATATCACGTGGTACGGCCATGTCAATTAGTAGCAACGGCGCTTTGCGCTGTGGAAGCGCGTTTTTTACCGCGTCAGTAGTAATCACAGGTAGCATTGCGCCTGTTGCTGAGAACACCACATCTGCTTCCGCCAGCAAGTCTGGTAACGCTTCCCAAGGATGGGCCTCACCTGCATGCCGCGCGGCTAACATTTGCGCTGTCGCATTGGTACGATTGATCAGACTGATGCGCCCAACGTTATGTTTGCGCAACTGCTTCAACGCCAAGCGATTCATTTCACCGGCCCCCACCAACAAAACATGTTTGTCGGACAGATCAACCAATTCACGTTTGGCAAGGCGTACCGCAACAGAGCTGATGCTAGCCGCATTTCGGCTAATGTCAGTTTCTGCCCGGGCACGCTTACCGGAGCGAATTGCTGTCTTGAACAGCGTCTTTAGCCACATGCCCGCGCCGCGATGGGCAATTGAATCTTCATAGGCACGGGTGACTTGCCCAAGAATTTGCGGTTCACCCAAAACTTGCGACTCTAGCCCGGCAGCAACACGGCATAAATGCTGTGGCACTGCTTGTGCCACATGCTCTGTCAAGTGTGGTGCCAATTCATCTACAGAGTGCGCTTGACAGAACAAGTCTGTCAAAGTTGATACTGCCTGTTGGGCAGACACTTTGTCAGCATCATAGGCACCATAGAATTCAATTCGGTTACACGTTGAAAGAATTGAAAGCTCTTGCACGCCAGCCTCAGCCGCTTGCGACTGAAAATCATCATAGCGTTCGGCTAGCTGCTCAGCATTTAGCGCATACGGTTCGCGTACTGCCACCGGCGCCGTCTGATG
>JAHDBS010000360.1 GCA_020630225.1 Anaerolineales bacterium
AGCTGCGCTTCGTCTGTAAAGCGTTGCTGCATGCCAGTGTAAGCGCCATAGGTGAGCGTCATCTTGAGCAAGGTGACAAGTCCAATGGAGCCTAAGATGGTCCACAAATATTTGTTTTCCCAAATAGGGCGCTGCGGAATGGCGCGCGTTGGCTGGAGACGTGACCGCGTTTGTGTTGCAGTTTCAGAGGTGTCACTTTGCAGTCGAAGCAACAATTCCAACAACACATACATCAGCCCAAATGCGATTGCGGTCAGGAGAATTAGGAAACGCGCTGATGCAAACTGCAACAGAATTGGAATAAAGATGTATGTCGTGACTTTGCCAGCCATTTCTGCCGCCCCAATGGGGCCTAACATACGCTTCGATTGGCTAATTGTGAGCAGTTCGCCTTGAATGCCAAGCCATTCCACCCGTAAAAGCGTGTCTTGAACGCGCTCCCACGCCATGAGGGCAAATACGATCCACGCTGGTGAGGCAACAAGCAGCCCACTCCAAAAGAATAGGGCGGCGCCAATTAGAAGTAAGACGACACTACGGAAGAGAAAACTGGTGGGTAATTTGCGCTGTACTTGGACCAGTACGGCGCTCAGCACAATGGAGATGACTGCTATTGCTAAGTAGTTCCAAATGAGTGCGCTGTCATCAAACTGAGCGAGAAAAATAGCAGTTGCTGCGGTAAAAAAGAGCGACACTGAACTGCCAAACAGGGCAGAGTGTAAGGCTAATAGCCCGAATAATCGTTCTTCACCGGCGCGTAATTCAACCCACTTATTCAGCTGTAACATTTGCATCGCTCCCTCAAGGCATTTGTCGCTTTTAGTGTTGTTATCTTAGGTCACATTACTTACCTTGTATGTAGACAGGCTGTTATAGTGCGGTTGGTAGTTCAATATAATTTGTGTTTTTTGCAAGTGATAACAATTAGAAGCTGCAAATTTCAGTTTAAGTCGGCACTTTGATGGTTTTGTAGGCCTAAAATGCTGATGTGGATCATTTTGTATAGATGCTGCGCAGTGGCGGAATCAAAAAGCGGTGCAATCAATACACCGCTTTCTAGAGCGTGGTCTAAACCGACAACTATTTTTCGATGGGAAGTCCCGCTCCGGCCCATGAAACATAACCGCCTAGCAAATTGGTAACGTCTTTGATGCCTGCAGCCTGTAATATGCTGGCCCCAACAGCAGAGCGATTGCCAGACCGACACTGCACCACAACGGGTTTGTCAGTTGGAACTGTGGCGGCTTGCTCACGCAAGTAGCCCAACATGATGTGCTCTGCATTTGGCAGCCGGCCTTCATCCCATTCGGTTTGCGCCCGAACATCAATTAATGTGACTTCACCATGGATGATCTTGGCACTTAAGTCTGCTGCTGTCGCTTCCGCATATGACTCGGTCAATGCATGATTTTGCACCAATGTGTCGATGTCAAAGTATCCCGCAATTAGATCTACGCCAATTTCGCGGAGAATGCGCGTTTCTTCAGCTAAATCTGAAGCACTGGTAATCAGGTAGAGGGGGACTTCGTAATCTACAAACCAGCCAGTCCAGCTAGCGAGGTTGCCGTGTTCAATGCTGATGGTTCCGGGCACGTGCGCTTTGGCGAATTTTGCCCTTGGGCGTGTATCAATAACAAGCTGTTTGTTTTCAATTGCCGCAAACAATTCTTCAAGCGGCAGCGCAGCGGGCAATGTGGCATTGCCTAAAATTTTTGGACCAGCGCGATTGACTTTCTTCATCTGCGCATAATACTTGGGTGGTTCAGGCTGGCCGTCTAGCAAGGCGGTGACAAAGTGTTCTTGTTGGTCAAACCCTAACATTGGGTTGAAGCGTTTTTCATAACCCACAGTGGAAGATGGAACAGCTCCGAGCCCTTTGCCACAAGCGGATCCGGCACCATGGGCAGGCCAGACTTGTAAGTAGTCCGGCAATTCTTTGAAGCGCTCGACAGAGTTGAACATATCAATGGCGCCTTCATTGGCTGCGCCTGACTGTCCAACCGCTTTTTCGAGTAAGTCTGGTCGGCCAAGTGAGCCTACAAACACAAAGTCACCAGTGAAAATGCCCATTGGTTCATCTGCGCCGCCGCCAAGGTCGGTCAAGATGTAGCTGACGCTTTCTGGCGTGTGCCCTGGCGTATGAACGACTTCAAGCTGTACATTTCCAACGCTGAACGTGTCACCGTGGTAAATCAGTTGATGATCATAAGCGGTGGCATATTCAAATTTCCAATCTGCGCCGCCTTCGTCAGAGACATAAAGCTTTGCGCCAACGCGTTCAGCAAGCTCGCGCGCCCCAGACACATAATCCGCATGGATGTGGGTGTCAGCAACACCAACAATCTGCATGCCTTCGCGCTCGGCTTCGTTTAGATACGGGCGGATATTACGTCCGGGATCAATAATCAGGGCTTCGTTTGTTTTTTGACAGCCCACCATATAGCTGGCATGGGCAACTGCTTTGTCATAAAAATAGCGTAGTAACATGTAAGGTCCTTTCGAATAGCCGAAGCTGATGTGTGGTTACCTATAGTTTAACGCGAACAGCCAGCATCTCAACCTCGAAATCGGGATGCTGGCTAATGGTGCAGTCCATCACTCTAAGTTGTGATGCAGGTAGATTGTTGTAACGGTATGTGGGGGATACGAGTGAAACTGTAGTTACTGAGAAATAGCGTAGCCAGCGTTGCCCCAAGCAACGATGCCACCGTCCATATTGTGGACGTTCGCAAAGCCTTGGGAGGTAAGGAACTCGTAGACTTGACCGCTGCGGGCGCCGCTACGACAAGTGAGAATCACGGTCACATCGGTTGGGATTTCAGCAATTCGGGCGCTGACTTCGCCAATTGGAATGTGAGTAATGTTAGGGATGTGCCCCTCTTCATATTCCCAATTTTCACGCACATCAATCAGGAGTACATCATTGCGGTCTTGTAAGGCCGCTGCGGTGTGAACGTCAATAGTGTCTGGTAATGTGGCGAGATCCAAATTTGGATCAACTTCAACCACGGCAGGAGCAGCGCAAGCAGTTAGCAATAAGCCAAGCATCAGCGCGAATAATTTTTTCATATCGATTTCAATCTTTTGTTTAGGCAAATTTAGCGTTTTGCCTTACAAAGTGTATCGATAATTTAGCCGAGCATCCACAAATAGTATTGTTTTTTATAACGACAGTACATAAATTAGGCTCTAGATAAGCTTTCGAAAAAAACTATAGCGTTTGCGTTATTTGCACACACGGCTCGAGGAAATCTGCTGTTATGGTGGGCTCAATATACAAATGGAATAAGCTTGCGTACGTTAGCTTGGTAGTCACCATAGGCAGCGAAATGAGACGTAAGCATTTTCTCTTCTCGCCTTGTTTTGATGTCAAAAAATGGCAGCAATAGACCCAATACTAAAAGCGCTGTTAGTTCTGCCTGATTGAATATTCCCCAACCGAACCACCCAAAGATAATGCCACTGTAGATGGGGTGACGTACAAGGCCATAAACGCCAGACTGTCTGAGCGTAGCCGTTTCCTTTGGCATTGGTACCGCTTGGATCTGTCTGCCTAATTGCAGTAGTCCGCCTAACAACGCGACTGCGCCGTAGCTCATGAGCAGTACACCAGCCCAAGTGCCTACCTGTGTCCAGAGTGTGTTCCAAGACTGTGCGAATAATTTGGATGGCGCCAACCAAATGACTGCAAATAAGATGAATTGTACGACCACATAGCTGCCGCCTTTTTGAGTAAACCAGTATTTCAGCATATTGTTAGATGTCCTATTGATGGTTAGTTTAACACTCGTCAATTGATGTCATATATTGTTTGTGACAACTTGGACTGAGACTTGTGACACTAGGCTTATGCTGGCTTGTGGAATTAAATCTATGATTATGGCATCACTCAAACCTATAACGAAAGATTTATACAGGAGCTATCCATGGTTGACATCCGACTTATTCTCATTGCATCAGCATTTCTAGCAGTTTGGTATGTTGGTGAAAAACTTGTGCAGCGTTTTGACATTCGTCGTAATCCAAAATAGGGCGGGTGAGATGACGCTAAAATTTTCTGAAATTCTGTTGCTTGGCTACATGGGTATTGCCACTGCAGGAATTATTTGGTTATTAGCCTGAACTGCAGTCAAGATAGAGTCTGTTGACATTTGAGAGTGGAAAGATATTCTTTTCCACTCGCGAAGCGGTAACTTTGTCATCGCTTGTGAGAAATCCACTCGAGACCTATGAATTCGGCTTGAAAACAGGACGTCTGAAACGCGATTTCCTCTAACTGTGCAACGTAGTTATTGTGATTTCAGGTCTCGAGTGGATGCTAGCGTCGTATGTGCCTTGCTTACGGACATTGCATTCAGCAAGGAGATAAGGTTTACAACTGCCAAGGCCCATTTTGCTAGGTTTTGGATGTCAACAGACTCTAGTGGTTTACTATTAGACTTGAATGTTGACGTTTGCGTCTGAGGATTTCGCTTAGACCCAGCGTTGGCAACACTAGAACAACATTGTTTTTCTGGTTCCCCTTTTTGCCTCCATTATCTCCAACATTGTCATTGTTGGACCCATCACAGCCGGGGGTGTCGCCATCGTCACCATTTCCACCGCCACAGTTGCCTTTGGAATTGTCGTTTCCGTTTCCATTGCCATTACTTGGCGCGTCGGTTGGCACTGGGGTTGGGTCCGGCATTTGAGTTGGCGCTTGTGTCGGTGCTTGGGTAGGTTCTGGAGCCGGCGTCGATGGCATGCTGGTTGGCGTAGGTGCTGCTGCAGTCGGTTCCGGCGCCACAGGCGTTTCAGTGGGGTTGTCTCCCGGATTATTGTTGTTAGATCCGTCACAGCCAGGCGTGTCACCGTCATCGCTGCCATTGCCTTTGCCACAGTTGCCTTTGTCTGAATTGCCGTTT
>JAHDBS010000361.1 GCA_020630225.1 Anaerolineales bacterium
GCGACTGTTGCATGAGTGGGGTGCCCAATCTAGGATTGCCAAATAGGATGATCTTGGTAGGACGGATCGCCTTGTCTACTCTAGCGGCATTAGCTTGATGATCTAGCTCGGCGACAATGCCAATAACTTCGTTGTTCTCTAACGTCGTTCGGATGCGGTTGTGGGTTTCTTCCACGCTGTGTGGACTGCGTTTGGTGACAATGCCATTGTTATCTTGGTGCTTCATTGTTTCTTTAGCTCCCTGTCTAATCGACTTGTGCTGAGCAGCGTCGAGGTATTACGTTTCATTCTAGAGATCGCGATCTCAGAAAAGCTTACGGCATTTACTGGGCAGGCTTTCATGGTCGTGTTGTTTTCAGTTGTCTGTGTGGCTCAATATCCTCTCTCCAGCGATCACGATTTATGAGCCACGAAACGACAAGTCGGCTAACGTGAAACCTTTTGTGTGTAAAAAATATTTGACACTGTGTAATATATTTTTTACTATAGGTATGGAAACACGCCTTCTGTAAATTTCGTGAAAAAACAAGCTGACGCTTAGGAGCCTAGTCGCAACAATGAAAATGAAAGCAATCGTCTGTACACAATATGGATCACCTGACGTTTTACAACTGCAAGAAATTGACAAACCAACGCCAAAAGATAACGAGGTCTTGGTCAAGATTCAGATCGCAACAGCGACAACCGCTGGACTGAGCGCCCGAACTGGAACGCCTTTCATTGCCCGACTTTTCTCAGGGTTGACAAAACCAAGAGCGCAAAATCGCATTTTGGGTGTTGAATTTGCAGGGGTAATCGCAGCCATTGGCAAAGACGTGACGACCTTTCAGGTTGGCGATGCGGTGTTTGGAATGACGGGCGCAACCACGCCAGGCGCTTACGCTGAATATAAATGTTTAGCGCAAGATGCAGCACTGTTGCCAATGCCAACCACTGTTTCTATGGAAGAAGCGGCAGCGATGGTGGAAGGCGGCATCACCGCGATCAATTTTTTGCAGAACAATGTCACGCTCCAGCCTAATCAGCCGGTATTGATTTATGGGGCATCTGGAGCAGTGGGTACAGCGGCTGTTCAGGTCGCGAAAGCGTTAAGTGCTCATGTCACAGCAGTCTGTAGCGCCGCCAGTTTTGACCTGATGCATTCGCTTGGCGCAGATGCGGTCATTGACTATAAAACTGAAGATTTCACACAGAACGGCCATCACTATGCCGTTATCTTTGACACGGTCGGGAAACGCTCATTTGCCGAATGCAAAGGCTCCTTAACGCCAGACGGCACGTATCTAGATTCTGGTAATGCATCTACGATCTTGCCGATGTTATGGACGCGTTGGTTTGGACGCAAAAAAGCGATATTAGCAGCAAGCTACGTTCGGTCTTCAGAGGGGATTGGGCAAGATTTAGCCGTACTCAAAACTCTGATCGAAGCTGGAAAAATGAAAGCTGTGATTGATCGCACCTATACATTGGCAGACACCGCAGACGCGCATCGGTATGTCGAAACGGGGCGCAAAAAAGGGAATGTTGTGATTACAGTTGGGTAGGCGTGTAGGGTTATCATTCCAATACCCGCAAACCGTCAGTAATTTTGATAAAGGATGTATGTCTGAAAACAAAGAAAATCCATTGAAAGTACGTGAAGCCACGCATGCAGATTTACCGCAATTGCTTGAATTGGAGCAACGTCTACTTGAATACGAACGTCCATTCAACGCAGCACTCAAGCTTGAAAATGCGCATTACTATGACTTGCCATTCCTAATTGAAGACGATGAGTCGTTACTGATTGTGGTTGAAACTGACGGGGAAATTATTGGGACGGGGTATGTTCAACTTCGTGTTTCAAAATCGTCTCGGGTGCATCCAACGCATGGATATTTGGGATTTATGTATGTCTCTCCGGCGCATCGTGGGCAAGGGATCAATCAAACAGTGATGCGGCGGCTGATCGAATGGAGTACGGCTAGAAGGGTGACCGACTTCTACTTAGACGTCTACGCACAAAACGAAGCCGCGATTCGAGCCTATCAGAAAGCAGGATTTGAGCCGATTATGGTGGAAATGAAGCTGAGCCTTTGAAGATAATATTTACCTCTCATGACAAGAACTGCTGAACCTCTATCCGCAACGTACTCGAATTTATAAAAACTATGCTGTTGATCGCACGCGTTGGGGGGGCTTTGTACTGCGCGAAGATGATATTGTCATCGCAACGTCGCTCAAGTCTGTGATGAGCGAGTATTTGCAATGCTTTCTCGGAATTGAGAAGGTGTCATGCCGACTTGCTTTTTGAAGGCAGTGTAGAACGTTGACTTTGCTTTAAATCCTGACATGTAAGCCAGTTCCAGAATAGCAGTATCTGGGTCGAGCACTAACTGTTGTTGGATTTCAGCAATCCGATACTGATTTACAAATTCTCGAAAGCTGAGCTCTAGTCGCTCATTGATGATTTGCGACAGATAATTCGGGGAAATGCCAAGCTGTTCCGCAAGTATCGGTAGGGTTAGTTCGCCATTGCGATAGGCCTGTTTCGTTTGCATCAGTGCCAACAATTGTTGCTGGTAGTGCAGCCCCTGTTCAGTTGAAAGCGCTGAAGATTGATATTTTTCAGGTTTATCTGCGTCTGACGTTACGGTCTCTATCTCATTGTTCCAAACCAGTAAATAGCCAATAATGCAGAGCATTAGCATCATTTGGCTTTGGATCATGAGCATAATGCGATCCCCAAACTGAGCCTTGAACCCCACGCTTAGCGCAAATACCAATGCCACGATCAATACAAAAAGGGCTAAGAAATTGAGAAAACTTAGCGAGTCATTTTGGGAATCTGCTGGGTCGCGGGGCTGTTTATGTTGAGAAAGCCGATCAAGGGCTAGAAATACGTAATAACCATTGCTGAGAATGGAGCCAACGAAAATGATCACAATTGTAGACAGTGTGATGGGCGTGATGGCGCTTGTCGAAGTTTGGGTGATGACGTGGAGCTTATGATCGCCGTTTAGAAGTAGAAAAGGGAGCAGTGCTAAAAGGCTAAGCATTGCGGGCGTGAGCTGCTGCAGTTGCTTTTTGCCAATTTCAAACTGCGCGTCACAGATGCTTTCTACAAACCAGAGAAAGAGAGGGCCAATGACGAAGACCGTTGGCCACAGTGCGCCAAACAGAACTGGATTGCGCAGCGAGATCTGGCTCGCATATAAAAATTCATCTATGAGGGTGAGTCCAAGCACAGCTGCAAACAGCGACAAGCATTGATAAAGACCTTTTTTCCCCGATTGCTTTGTCCATAACACAACCGCGAAATAAAAACACAGTGCAGCGCCAGCCAACACATTTGCCGAGTACCAATCAGTTTGCAGCATCGTTAACGATTGTATCAGAGCCAATATCATCAGAATTATGTGAATCAGACGTCAGATAGTCCCGTTTTACCTAATCGGACGTCATGGCTGTCTAAATCTTCAATCATAGCGTGATTGTATTGTTTACTTTGTCTGTTCTGAGAGAGCTTTACGTTATGAAGATACATTTATATTTATTCATAGTCATGGGAGTTTTACTGGTTGGCTGTCGTGGAAGTGCGCCGGTTGAGACAACCGTATTGCGTGGCTCAATCGCTGGCTATTCAATTTTGTTCGAAGGCCTTTCCGGAGTTCCAAAAGTCGAGGAACACGGCGTAATGGTCGGCATGATTGATGGCGATGATGTCACAGTCGCTGTGATTGGCAATAACACATTTACCGAAGACACCTTATTTCAATACGGATCAGTAACAAAAATAATCACGGCAAACGTGTTGGGTCAGCTTGCTGTGGAAGGTCTAGTTGATCTGCATGGCCCGTTGAATGACCATTTGCCAGCCTCTTTTCAATCAGCGCAATGGGAAAAGATCACAATTATGCAGCTTGCGTCACATGTTGGGGGCGTTCCACGCATGCCGCCCGGCTTGAATGGAGCGCCAGATAATGTGCGCGATTTTGATCGGGATGCACTGGCTGCTTCGATGAGTTCGACATTTGTTAACAACAATGGTGATCTGGCGCTGTATTCAAATTATGGGTATGTCATTTTAGGACTGGTCATTGAAGAGGCGACAGGTATGTCGTATGCGGAAGTCGTACAAGCGCGTATTTTTGACCCGTTGGGCATGGAAACGGCATCAATGCATGGCTGGGCTAGCGATGATGTTGCCCCAGCACTAAATGCAAATGGCAATCCAACTGAGATTATTGATTTCGACGCAGCTGCAGCTGGCGGGGCATTGCGGGGGTCAGTTGCGGACATGCTCGCATTTTTGGAAGCGTCGATCCATGCTTGTGATGGAACCGACATTGTCGCGCAAGGCGCTTGTTTGGCACAGGACAGCACCCTACGCCCCAGCGACAAGCCCACTGCATCCTGGGGGTTAGGGTGGCAGTTTTTAACAACGGCACGTTTGGCCATGGGGGGCAAATTCAAGGGGGACAGGCGTTTATTGCTGTATCAACTACGCAAGAAAAAGCCATTGTGATTGTTACCAATGGCGCGAGTCGAAATATGTTTGATGGATTAGCAGTTGGCTGGGCAGGCCGCGACCATAGTGTTGGAGAGGACTGAGATTGCAACACTACATCTTATAGGTGGTCTGTCATGCTCTGGTAAAACAACTTTGGTGTAACAACTAGAACGAAATCTGCCTGTCTTACGTTTGACAACTGACGAGTGGCACATTGCGTTGTTTGGGCAAGATGCAGAGCATCCCCAGCACGATGCGCGTCCTGGTATTTTAGAAGACCTACTTTGGACTATTATTGCCAGCCGAGTCCTTGAACTAGGAGGCAATGTCATCCTCGACTTTGGGTTTGGGACGCGTGCTAAATGCGAAGACTGCGCGCTAAACGGGTGTAGAAGTGAAATTCACTTTCT
>JAHDBS010000362.1 GCA_020630225.1 Anaerolineales bacterium
GATTTGTACTCAGCGGCAAGAAAGAATGTTATCTTCTTTGCTTACCTTTGTCAAGAAATTCGTTAGAATTTCTTTTTCTGATCCCAAGTTGATATTTCAACTTGTTTTCAGCGGCAAGAAAGAATGTTATTACCTCTTGCTGTTCTTGTCAAGTGATTTCTTCAAATTGCTTATTGGATGTTTGAAACAAATCCGGATGCAATTGCTCAATCACTCGAGCGGCAAAATAATAACACCTTCTTAGTTAGCGTCAATGGTAATTTCAGAAAGTCCTGATATTGGGAAATCACATAGACTGACGACCTTCTAGCGCTCTGGCCAATGTGGTTTCATCTGCATATTCAAGGTCCCCACCAACTGGCAACCCTTGCGCAGGCCGAGTAACTTTTACTCCCATCTGCATTAGATGTTGATTCAGGTACATGGCAGTAGCTTGACCACTTAAGTTTGGATTTGTTGCAATAATCACTTCTTTGAAAGCGCCCTGCTGGACGCGCCCTAGAAGCTCTTTGATTTTCAAATCTTCTGGACCAATACCATCTACAGGAGACAGTGCGCCATGTAACACATGGTATTTACCTTTGTACAAACCTACGCGATCTAACGCAATTACATCTAGTGGGTCTTCAACAACGCAAAGTAGATGTTGACTGCGCTGGTCATCACGACAAACAGCACAAGGGTCTAGCTCATCTATGGTGATATTAAAACAGGTCGAACAGAACCGAGTGCGTTGCTTCATCTCAAGCAGTGCATTCGCTAATGCTTCTGTCTGATCACCTTTGGCACGCAGCAGAAAGAACGCCAACCGCGATGCTGACTTAGGGCCAACACCTGGCAAGCGCGAAAATTCTTCAATGACCCGCTGAACGGGAACCGGAGTAGCTGCGCTACGCATTAGAGCCCAGGTAAGCCCAACCCACCAGTCAATGAGCCCAGCTTATTCGCTGCCATTTCTTGAGACTTTTCAATTGCTTCATTGATCGCAGCCACTAGAATGTCGCCTACCATCTCCGCATCACCACTTTCTAGCAGTTCTGGAGACACTGTCACATTCTGAATGCGTTGCGCCCCTGTGATTTCGATCTCAATTGCGCCACCACCAGATGACACTGTAATTGTTTCTGTACTCAGTTCTTCTTGAGCAACTCGCATTTGTTCTTGCACTTGCATGAGTTGCTTCATCATATTGTTTTTCATCATTTTTAGTTTTTAGTAAATAGCAAACTTACGCCCAATTTAACATTGAAACCTTAGTTGCTAATAATTTACGATCTTTGTTTGGGTTTACCCCCAAGTTTGACGCCCATAGCCACAGCACCATCATCTTTGATGTCAGGCAGCTGCGACTGTTCAGACAAATCAGCCTTAACGACATACCGCAGCTCTACAGCTTCACCAAAGATTTCATTTGCAGACGCTTGCAAAAAGCGCCCCATTTCTGGCGTGTCTACTTTATCTTTTGCGAACGATTTTTGAAAAGCAATCGTAATTTTATTACCTTCCACAGACAAAGGCCGTCCCCATTCTAACAAGGCAGGCAAAGCATGATGTTTTGTTCGACTAAGACCAACAACCTGCGGCCACTTCTCCATTACAACAGAGTAAGACAGCCGTGTATTACTACTTGGCTTGGGAACAGCAGCAGGTGCTGCCTGTTCGGCTGGCGTTGTAGCTACTGGCTTGGATGGTGTAGGTTGTGGTTGTGCTGTTACTGTTGGCTTTGCAGCTTGCTGCGCCATTGCAGCGGGCGTTACCACAACGCCAGGAGCAGCAGCTTCGTACCCCACACTATTCAAAAAGGCCAACTCAAGCGGCAACTGCCGTAGCCAACCTCCACGTCTATCGCGAGCAGCTTCATCAAATTTACGCACTGCTTGCAGTAGTTGACGCGCATCAAATTGGGCAGTGAGCTGTTGCATTTGCGACCGAACTTCTTCTGTAACTTCTAACTGGTCTGTCCCGCCTAATTGAATGAGCAGCATACCCCGGAACCAGTCCGTAATTTGACGGGCAAACTGTCGCGGATCTGTTCCTGTATCTAACGCTTGGTTGATATGCTCAAGCCCTTGCGCTGTATCTTGTTTCGCAACGGCTTCGATGATCAATCGCACAGCTTTGTCATTAGACGTCCCAAGTACGGACTGCGCTCTCGCAACGGTAACAGCTTCTGTTGGCGAGACAATCAGTTGATCTAGCAAACTAATACCATCGCGCAGACTACCTGTTGCATGGCGCGCTACCATTTCTAAAACGGCTGGCTCAACATTGAAGCCTTCACTATCGACAATAATGCGCAAGCGCTCAACAATGTCTACCAACGGAATGCGTCTGAAGGTATAGCGCTGACAACGACTAGTGACTGTTGTCGGCAACTTATGCGCCTCTGTTGTTGCTAACACAAATACCGCATGCGGCGGCGGCTCTTCCAACGTCTTTAGCAATGCATTGAACGCTGCGTTAGACAGCATATGGACTTCATCGATGATGTAGACCTTATATTGTCCTTCATTTGGCGCAAAGTTGATCTTTTCACGTAGATCACGGACATCTTCAACGCTAGTGTTTGAAGCAGCATCGATTTCAATTAGATCGATAAAGCGCCCTTCATTGACTGCCACACATTGTGGGCAGGTATTACAGGGACGTTGAGAAGCGTCAGCAAACGTGCAATTGAGCGCTTTTGCAAGCAGACGCGCACTAGTCGTTTTCCCAGTTCCCCGCGGGCCAGCAAACAAATATGCATGCGAGGTCCGGCCTAATGCCAGCGCATTCCGCAGTGTTGTGATGACATGTTCTTGTCCAAAGACGTCTTCAAATCCGGTTGGACGCCATTTAAGATAAAGTGCTTGAGCCATTGAAATTACGCAGTTAGCGCTGCGTCTAATGTTTCCAGTTCTTTGGTGAAGTCTAGTTTGAGCCGATGAATTTGAATATTCGGCGCAATCAAATTGTAGTCAAAAATCTTCTTGTTGATCTCAGTCACTGCAGCGATAAATTGTGCACGCACATTTTGCTCGCGTTCCAGCACACGCTGTAACTGACGTGTGCGAGCAGTTGGCGGCGCGGCAGCTAACGCACTGCGTTGTTGCTGCACCATTCGCATAGCTCGCTGATAATTATGCCGCGCTTCACCAATTAAGTAATCAATTTCTCGCTGCGCTTCAAGCCAAGGCGGATCACAGTCAGCATCTTCAAGCAGCTGCTCTGCAATATCACCTGTTAGCGGATTGATTTTGACCTTGATCGGTTTTCCGTGCTGTGGCAAGTCATCGAATTTACCTTGCTCACGCGCTTCACGCAGCGACCGATCAAGTGGAGATTCAAATTTTCGCATTGTTACGGGACGATGAATGTTGACCGTACATTTCCTTCAGGATCGACCAAGCTAAGCGAATCGCCAGCTGTCCAAACTGCAGAGGTTTGGTTCCAATAGAGATCTGTTGCTGTATTCACCCCTGGCCCAGTATTAATTCTGACTTCCCCAGTTGGATACAGTGTTATTTCCGGAAATACAAATTCGCGCCCGTTAGACCCGACTATCTTCCAATTGATCATTGGAATTGCACTGGCATCATCACTAGGTGCCACGATCTCAATCGCTTCAGCACTTGAAACGCCAGGGTCAACAACTGCCTGAATTTGCACATTGGCATCTAGATTTGCAGGCGGTAGCGTCGCAAGCTCCACAACTGCCGATGTCGGTAACGCTGCAGCAGCCGCTTCTTCTGGCTCTGGCTGTGCAACAGGAATAATCAGCTTCTGACCGAGATTGAGTATTTCACTCTCACTCGTCATATTATTCGCTGACACAATGTCTTCTACGTCCACCTCATACTGGGAAGCAATGCCTCCTAAAGTATCCCCTGCAACAACCTCATGGACTGGCGCAGCAACAGCGGCTTCTTGAGTAGCATCAAGAACAGGCGTGAGTGTGGGTAGAACTTCCACCACATTGTCGGCGACAACCTCAACTGGTTGTTCCAATGTTGGTGCGACTTCAGCAAGCTGGCGAGCTGTCCCACGATTCCAAAACCACAGTGTGACTAGAACCGTCATGACAGACACAAAAACATTCAGTAATAAATAGAATAAAACGCGGCGCGATAACATACTGCGGTGTCTCCTGAAATTATGATACCTGACCTATGATGAGCGTCAAGCAACGTATAATCTGCTTATGCCTTTCCTTATTGATGGACACAACTTAATTGGCAAAGTCAGTGGAATTTCCATGCAGTCTCGCGAAAAAGAAGCACAGCTGGTCGCGATGTTACGTGGATATTTGATGGGCGCAAAGAAAAAGGGAACCGTTGTCTTTGATGGCGGCATTCCGGGTGGCACATCACGCCTTATGAGTACCCCAAATCTCAAAGTTGTCTTTGCCTCTGCTGGTGTCTCAGCCGACTCACTCATCATCGATCGGATTTACAAAGTCCAAAATCCAAATGGGCTAATTGTGGTCACAAGCGACAACGCTATCAAACGCGCAGCGAAATACAAACGCTGCCAGCTGCGCGACTCCAAACAATTTGCTGAAGATATGGCTTCACACAAGCTTGGACTTTCGAGCGCTGCAACAAAGCGAGATGACTTCAAACTCTCTAAAGATGAAGTGGCTGAATGGGAAGCCTTATTTAGCAAAGGTAAGGATGACGCGTGACAACACTGCGCACATTTGTGGGGCTATCCTTACCGACCACAGTCCGCAAGACGTTAGCCCAAGTCCAATCTGACCTGCGTACAGCACCTCAGCAGCAGGCCTTACGATTTGTACAGCCGCAAAATTTTCATATCACCCTAGCATTCTTGGGTGATACAAACCCAACTGCACTACCTAAAATTCAAAAAGCGCTAACTGACCTTAGTGCAATTACGAAACCAATCAACGTTACCCTAA
>JAHDBS010000363.1 GCA_020630225.1 Anaerolineales bacterium
GGCTTCAAATTGCGGCTTTTTTGTGATGTCTAATGCATGGTCACGGGCTTCGGTTAACGTAATTGCGCCATGTCGAATGTAAGGCGAGAGACGGGTAATAGCACCATCTAAGTGGTTACGTGACTTGCCGTAGTCAATTGGATCAATTTCGTTTAGTAAGGCCAATCCTGCCGCGCGCCCGCCACGAATGGCGGAAACGTGCGCATCTCGATAAGTTTCGTCAGGAAACTCTTGCTGTAGATATCGGATGAGGTCAGCGCGACTTTTGAACTCACGCTTCATATCTTTATTACTCATGATGTTGCCTTGATCTGTGACCGGCGACGACGGCATCGATCACTACAATATTTGATGTCTTCCCAGTTGCGTTCCCATTTTTTGCGCCAAGTGAAGGGACGTTCGCAAACCGGACAAACCTTAGTTGGAAGGTCAGCTTTCTTTCTTTGTTTTGCCATCTCAAAGCGTTGCTAAGAATTTCTCGGCTTCGGCTGTCACAATTGCACGCTCCTCCGCATCGAGATGCCGTAAGGCTAAGACGTTAGGCCCCATGCGCGGGTTCGCGCGTAGCTCGGATTCGTGTTTGACTAAGAAATTCCAATACAGCAGGTTGAATGGGCAGGCGTCTTGACCGTGACGTTGCTTAGGCTTATAGCGACAGGTGCCACAGAAGTCGCTCATCTTATTGATGTAATTAGCAGATGAAATATATGGCTTGGTGGCAGTCAGGCCGCCATCTGCATTGAGCCCCATGCCAATCACATTGGGGTACATCACCCAGTCGTACGCATCAATATAAAGCGACATGAACCAATCATTGACTTCGGCGGGGTCAATGCCAGCTAGGACGCAAAAATTACAGAGGATCATTAGGCGTTCAATGTGATGATTGAAGCTTGTGCGTAGAACGCGTTTGATGACGGTCTTCAGACAGTTCATGTCTGTGTCACCTGACCAAAAGAATTCGGGAACAGGTAAGGTTGCTTGCCAATGATTGTGTTCGCGCATTCCAGGCATCTGACGCCAGTATTGCCACCACATAAACTCACGCCACCCCACAATTTGACGTACAAACCCTTCAACAGAATTGATGCGCGCATTTCCCGCATGGTAACGACGAATGGCTGCTTCAACCATCGAGAGAGGTTCGAGCAATCCCAAATTCATATAAGGCGACATGACTGAGTGATACAACGTATCCTCATCTGTGGTCATGGCATCTTCATATGGGCCAAATAGATCTAGACGGTGCTCAAGGAAATCATCAAAGGCCGCTTGCGCTTGTTGATGGGTGACTGCAAGGCTGAAGTCCTTGGCGCTGCCGACAGCAGTTTCAATTTGCGAAACTTCTAAAATGACCTGTTTGGTGATGGAATCTTGCTCAAAAGTTGGGGGCAGTGGGCAAGCATGGCCTTTGGGTAATTTCTCGCGGTTCAGCTTGTCGTAGTTCCAACTTCCGCCGGTTGGGCTGCCATCTGGCTCAATGAGTAAACCGAAATGCTTGCGCATTTTTCGGTAGAAGTACTCCATCAGGTAGCGTTTGTCCGGCTCAGGCTTGGGGTATGGGTCAAACTCGCTGGTGAGGAATTGGGCGTTTGCTAAGACTTCGACGGGCAGCGCTAGGTGTTCCGCCGCAACGTGTTGTTGCCACTGTCGTAAACCGTAGTGTGATGCAGCCATGGTCAGTAAGTGGCTCGGTTGGTATTTTTCGCAGTGCGCCCGCAGTCCGCTGGCAACATCCGCCGCAGAACGGTAGTCTACGGTGAAGCCTTGCGCTTTGAGGTGCTCTGCATAGTGACGCCCAGCACTCATAATTAAGGCTAAACGTTTGCGATGGTAGGGCAGCCGCTGCTGTGCTTTGCGACTTTCAATCATCACAATGTTGATCTCAGCAGAGGTGGCAATGGTAAGTGCTTTGGTCACTGCCGGATGTGTACGCAAGAGCTGGTCTTCTAAAATCCAAACCGAAATAGACATTGAAAAAAGTGTATCGCTTTGGCTGTGCTGTAGGGCAGCAAACTGCCACAAGAGGTCCTGACCGTGCTATCCTATGCGCACAGTACAAAACTGTGATTTAGGCATCTTCCTAACTTATGAGAGACCACGAACTAATTACAGACTTTTTGGTGTCCGGGCGTGAGCTGTTTGACTCTGCGTTGTCATTCGTGCCGTTGGAAACACCAGAAGCGCTAGACCTTGAAATGCCACATACCAAGTTGGTATTTGAAGGCGAAGAGTTCGGCTGGTTAGTCCTCACGGAAGAAGTAGCTGGTCGTGATCCATATAAAACCTCAGCGCGTTTGCGTTGGTATGGGCAAGTACTCAGTAAGGCGCTCGGTGGACACCTGCTAGCAGAGCGTCTGGGCGACGAGCTCATGATTAGCTGGAATGAGCTGCGCTTTATGTATAGCGTGACTCAGAAAGTGGCCCAAACCACAGAGCTAGAAGCAATTTTTGAGTCGCTGGTAGAGCTGCTGCGAGACACGTTCGGTGCAGAAGCGGCGCTTATTGCGCAACCTGGTGGCAATATGAAGACAATTTCAATTGGCACTGAGGGGAAATTGTCTGACCTGCGTGTAACGCGCATGGTCAATCGGATTGCGCTCGAAAATCAGACGGTTCTTGTTAATACCCCCGAAGATTCGCTCGACTTTGTGCCAGACGGTCTGTTGGATTCAATGTTGGCTGTCAATATTGAGTCGCAAGTGGCACGTCCTTGTGTCATTGCCGTGTTTACTTATGTAAACTCCAAAACGAAGAAGGGCAAGCGCGCAGACTCTTTCGGGTCTACACATCGGCTTACGCTAGAAGCAATCTCAGAATTGATGGGCGCGCTGATTGATAACGCTGAACTACATCGGCGTGAAACGCGCAGTATGCGCATTCAGGCGCAGATTGATATTGCCGCTGCTATTCAAAAAAGTTTGCTGCCAGCAAAACTGCCTGAAATTGAAGGGTACGAAATCTCGGCTGGGACAAAACCAGCGGGGCAAGTGGGTGGCGATTTTTATGATGTGTTCGAAATGCCAAGTGGACACATTGGTTTGATTGTTGCTGACGTTGCAGGCAAAGGTGTGCCGGCAGCCATGCTGACATCTAGCCTGCGCATTGTGTTGCGTAGTCAGATGGAACACAATTACTCGCCAGCAAATATTTTGCTAGATGCAAACCGCGTCCTATACCCTGATATGAGTCGGGTTGATTTGTTCGCGACCGTTTTCTTAGCTGTGTTTTATCCAGAAACAGGGCAGATCACATGGGCAAACGCTGGGCACTCTCCAGCGCTTTGGTATCGTGCAAACACGGGCGAAGAACGCTGGCTAATGGGCACTTCACTGCCCTTGGGTATTTATGATGATCTCAAAACAGACTATCATGCAGGCCACTTTGGTGGGCGTGACTTGTTGTGCATTTATTCTGATGGTCTTTCTGAGGCTGAAAATGCCGACGGACGTTTCTTTGGCAAAGCGGGTCTCGCGGAAACCTTGCGAATTGTTCCCAACACGCCTGTTGATGTAACTAAACAATTTTTGTTAGACGTGGTGAATACCTTCAGCGCAGAACAACGCATGGGGGATGATCAGACGTTACTTTTGATGGGGCCGCAACGCAAGCAAGGAACTAAGAAATATCAGAACTTCTCGGTTCAAGCTGAAATTTCGCAGCTGTCAGAATTGCGACGGCTTTTCCTAGGTTTGGTTGCTTCACATGAAAAAGCGCTTACCAATACAACTTGGTATATGGAAGCTGAGCTTGCTTTACAAGAGCTTGCCTCCAACATTATTGAGCATGCATACGCCTATCAGCCCGGACTGTTAACCGGTCTCTTTACAATATCCGCTGAAGCGCTTACTATTGACCTCATTGATGCCGGCAATAAATTTGTTGGTAATCTTGGAAATTTAGAATCGTTAGAAGACAACCTGCTTACTGAAGGGGGCTTTGGTCTTCATATCATTACAAAAACAATGGACGCCTGTAATGTCGAACGATTAGCTTCTGGGCTAAATCATTGGCAATTACGGAAAAACTTAAACTCCTAACAGGCAAAGGGCTGGATTAGATGGATCTCTCTTTTGATAAAGTTTCAGACTCGCAAACGGTGCTGCATTTGGATGGCCGTTTAGATATTGAAACTGCTGCCAAACTCAAGGCAATGTCTCGCAAACTCATTGACGATGGCACTCGTGACCTCATTATTGACATGCAAGGTGTCTCTTTTGTGGACTCTTCGGGGCTTTCAGCAGTTGTGTCTGCACTGAAATATATTCGTGAACACGAAGGTAAATTGAAACTAGCGTCTGTTGGTGATCAACCACGTACAGCGTTGAGCCTAACACTGCTAGACCGCATTCTAGACATTTATCCCTCAGTCGACGAAGCAACGCTTCTCAACTAAGGTTGTCTCTGTCAGAAATTGAAAAAGCCGCATCAGTAGATGTGGCTTTTTTATTTCAAATTGATATTGACGTTGTAGTGATCTCAGCTGAATAAGTCGAATTTTCGAAACTGCTGGAATACAGGCTCGATGTCGTATAGAGATTAGCCAGTAAATTTTGCAGAATGGATGGTCTCGTAGATTGGACCTTTGGCTGTTAGCGTACTCTTGTAATGCGCAATGCTGTCTAACGTAAACGCTAACGCTAGCGGGGGAAGCTCAGGCAGACTATAACGTTGGCCCTTGCGGACATAGGCTAGTGTGATGTGTGCTTGAAAAGTAGGGTGATCATGCGTGTAGTCCAACGCCTGCCAAGTGCTTTTCGTAAGAGCAGTAAGCGCTGGTTGGGCGTGCATTCCTTGCCAGATAACTCGTGGCTGTTGTGACGTTGGAAATGCGCCAATCTGGTTTAGGGTAACGTTGATTGGTTTCGTAATTGCACTAAGGTCAGTTAGCGCTTTTTG
>JAHDBS010000364.1 GCA_020630225.1 Anaerolineales bacterium
AGGTAGAACAATTTGCAATTGGCGGGCAAGAGTTGCTCATCGACAATATCTGCTTCGGGACAATGAAGCGCAAGCCACTCTTAGATGTAGACCTAAAGCCGTTTGATATTCGTCCAATTAGAAATAATCCGCTAATCTCGCGAAATTTGGGTCTCAACCCTTTGAAATAGAATTGGCCTGATGTATCGGTATTGTCAGCAGCCGTCTAACTTAGGCGGCTGTTTGCGATTAAACTCACGTGCGGATTTTACGCCCAAATCCCGTATAATCATCAAAAACCTGTTATTTCAAAAGCAATAAAATTTCATGTCAGATCAAAAACTTACTCCGCAAAGCGAAGATTTCAACGAGTGGTACAACACCCTCGTGTTACGTGCCGACTTGGCCGACTATGGCCCAACCCGTGGCACGATGATCATCAAGCCTTATGGCTGGACGCTGTGGGAAAACATCAAAGAACAATTGGACAAGCGCTTCAAAGCGACGGGCCACGTCAACGCTGGCTTTCCAATGTTTATTCCGCAAAACTTCCTAACGAAGGAAGCCCAACACGTAGAAGGCTTTGCGCCAGAATTGGCGGTTGTAACCGTTGGGGGCGCAAAAGAGCTGGAAGAACCACTCGTTGTTCGCCCAACGTCTGAAACCATGATCGGGCATGCTTATGCAAAGTGGATCAAGAGCTATCGTGATCTGCCGATCCTTATCAACCTTTGGAATAGCGTTGTGCGCTGGGAATTGCGCACTAAGCTATTCTTACGCACAACTGAGTTCTGGTGGCAAGAAGGCCACACTGCGCATGCAACTGCTGAAGAAGGTGAGTTTGAAACGCGCCAAATGTTGGATGTCTACGTTGATTTTGCTCGCAATGAAGCCGCAATTCCGGTTATTCCAGGGCGTAAAACCGAAGCAGAAAAATTTGCTGGGGCCGATACGACTTACACCATTGAAGCAATGATGAAAGACCGTAAAGCGCTGCAGTCGGGGACGTCACATAACCTTGGGCAAAATTTTGCGAAGGCCTTTGATATCCAATTCTTGGACCAAAACAACGAATTGCAACACTGTTGGACGACAAGTTGGGGCTTGAGCACGCGCTTCATTGGCGCCATCATCATGACGCATGGTGATGACAATGGGTTGGTCTTGCCGCCTCGTCTCGCCCCACACCAAGTCGTGATTGTGCCGATCTATCGCAAAGACAAAGAAAAAGAAGCGGTAATGGAAGCGGTTGAACGCTTGAACAAAGAGTTGATTGCTGCAAACATCCGCGTGACGGTGGATCGTCGCGAAGGGCTAACACCAGGTTTCAAATATAACGATTGGGAAATGCGCGGTGTGCCAGTGCGGATGGAAGTCGGGCCGCGTGATGTAAAGAAGAATGCTTGTGCGCTTGCGCGCCGTGACGTACCAGGTCGCGATGGTAAGGTCTTTGTTGACCAAGAAAACATTGCTCAAACTGTCCAAGACTTGCTTGATGACATTCAAGCGTCAATGCTCGCGAAGGCAACTGAATTCCGTGATGCAAACATTGTTGATGTCAGCAGCTATGATGAACTGAAAACGGTGATTGAAGCTGGTCAATGGGCACGCGCTTGGTGGTGTGGTAACACCGAAGATGAAAAGAAGATCAAAGAAGAAACGGGTGCAACAACACGTTGTTTCCCATTTGATCAGCCAGAGGGTGATGGTGGTACGTGTGTTTACACAGGTGAGCCAGCAACTGAAGCGGTATTGTTTGCAAAAGCTTACTAAGCCGTATTCTTTCTTTTTATATAAAGCAATGGGTAGCTAGCACGGCTGCCCATTTTCAATTAAGCACTATGGCTTTGTGATATTCCCGCCACAATAAGCACAGTCCGCAGTAGTGTCGCTAGTCCAGTTAACGGTTGTTGGGCTAATGGGGGCACTGCAGCGGAGACAGTCGCTTGGTAGCCAGCTTGCGTCACGGGAAGGCGTGTTGCTTTGTGCTAGCGCTTGCAGCGCGCTAATGCGGGCTTGAATGACCTTAGTATTTTGGTAGCCTAATGTTGTTGCCTGATGAAGGCTTTTGTTTGCTTCGTTGAAGTTGCCAACCATAGCTTGGGCGAGAGCAAGGTTGGCATGCGCAATCGCTATGCTCGGGATGAGGGCAAGCGCATTTCCCAGCACCTCAATCGCTTGATGTGGTGCCTTCTTGAATACGTAGAGTGCCCCCAAGCTAGCCATTGCATAGGCATAATCTGGTTGGATTTCAAGTGCGCGCTGATAACACTTTTCTGCTTCATCAAGATTGTCGCGTAGGCGATGCAGAATACCTTGGTTGTTCCAAGCCGGTGCATAGTTGTTGTCAATGTCAATCGCTGTTGAAAATGCGGCCTGTGCAGCCTCATATTTATTTTGTTTTTGATAGCGCTGACCTAACAGTGTGTAGAGCTCAGCAAGCTGTTGCGTCCTAAATCCAAGACTAACGGCTTGCGCAAGTGTTGCCTCTGCTGCTTGTAAGTTCTTATCCCGAAGGGCATTGCGCCCTTGGTCTAGGAGCGTCTGTAGTGTTGGCGTAGATCCTCTAAATAGCTTCATCCCGCTCATTGTACAATTTGAGTGAAAGAGACCAGTGCAATGGTTAGGTTTATAACCTAGTGCTAACCACAATCTACGGACACCCTACGGCCATCTTACAGGGTGCGAAATTAGACAGTGTGTCGGTATACTCTGAAGCTGTAACTATGACAACTGTCGATCACAACATTGTCCGGCGTCAGGCCACTGAGTTGGCTAGCCTCTATTTCCAACCGCAAGCCTTTGTGCGTAAAGCGAAAGATATTTTGGAACGTCATGCTGACTACAGCATGCGCCAAAGTATGGTGGTCGCTATTCGGGCACCATTGAGCAACCGCTATGGCACGCCACGCCCTGTTCTCCGTACCATTCTGAAACCATTGCGCCGCAAGATTACCCAAGACCCGCAAGGGGGCTTTGTAATCGCACGCGCATTATGGAAGTCTGGGTCGCGTGAAGAGCGTACGCTGGCAAGTGAAATTCTTGGTTTATGTGTGCCGGCCTCTCCGTATGTCATTGCGGATGAACTCAATCATTGGGTGATGGACATCAACGACAGCGAGGCAGCTGACATTCTAGGCTTGTCTGCTGGTGGTGCGTTGTTGGCAGCTGCGCCACGCGAGTTTTTTGGCGCAATTCGCAATTGGTTACACTCCAGTCAACGCTGGATCAAACGTTTTGCAATTGCATCGCTCATTGGGCTTGTACGTACCAACTCATTTAGTGATGTGCGCTCTATTTTGGATCTCATCAAAAACACGATGATTGAAACCGATGTGGAAGTGCGCTCTGCGGTAGCTTGGCTGTTGCGTGAACTGAATGAGATCAATCCGATTGAAGTGGTTCGGTTTTTGCGCGAATGGGCCATGAGCGTGGATCGGCATGCACATTGGGTAATTCGTCAAACGTTAGATGCACTAGACCCAGAAACGGGCCGCGAGTTGACCAGCCTCATGCGTGAGGGCGGCTACATCGTCTAGTCTTGGATAGGTCATTGTGGTTCAGCAAAGATCTTGCGGATCTAAAGATGAACTTTCGGATGACTTTGGCACAATCTCCCAAAAATCGGGCTTTGCCCAACTTTCTAACTTTGATATAATTTTGCGAGCTGACTAGACCGTCAGGCAAGTTTGCCCTGCATTAAGCAAGGCCGGTAACAAACGGTTTGTTATTTGAAGTTTCTGCCTGATTTGGTGACCTGCGAAAAAGGAGTGCAGACGTCATGACAATTTCACCTGAAGAAAAAGCAATAGCAATCGAAACCTTCCGCCGCGATGAAAACGACACTGGTTCACCAGAAGTTCAAATCGCAATTTTGACCAAGCGCATTGAAAACCTCACCGAGCACTTGCGATCACACAAGAAAGATAATCACTCTCGCCGTGGTCTGCTCAAATTGGTTGGTGCTCGCCGCCGTCACTTGCGCTACTTAGCCAAACGCGATCCAAAGTCATTTGCTCATATTACGCAAACCTTGGGCATCCGCGTTCGTAACATCTAAGAATTGAAATATTAGCGTGCTGGTCGATTGATCAGCACGCTTTTTGTTTGCCAGCCGCGTCACTGGTTAGGCATTGGAAAGAGGTCAAAACCTATTTTGACTTGTTCCCAGTCCCTGACCCCCTTATCTTTTGGCAAACGCAAATTGAATAACACATCAGTATAGGTAAGACTGTTGACCTTCCTCAGAGTCGCGGCGTTTACTGATCGTTTAACTTAATAAGCCGTTCGGATGCGGCTTATGGATGCGTTGGCATGAATTCTGCATGTTAACTGCCATCATTCACACGGAGACACAAATGTCTGAAGCAAAACAATTTAGTGCGTTAGTGGGCGACAAGCTCATTACCGTCGAAACCGGTCGTCTGGCCCAGTTGGCCCACGGCGCGGTAACAATCCGCTGCGGCGATACCATGCTCTTGGTCGCTGCAACCATGTCCAAAGAACCACGTCCAGGAACGAACTTCTTCCCGTTGAGCGTGGATTACGAAGAAAAAATCTATGCAGCTGGGCGTATTCCTGGCTCTTACTTCCGTCGTGAAGGGCGCCCAAGCACCAATGCTATTTTGGTCTGCCGCCTGACTGACCGCCCATTGCGCCCACTTTTCCCGAAAGGCATCCGCAATGACGTGCAAATTGTCATTACGGCGTTG
The DNA here is from genome assembly GCA_020630225.1 of Anaerolineales bacterium. Taxonomy (GTDB): domain Bacteria; phylum Chloroflexota; class Anaerolineae; order Anaerolineales; family UBA6668; genus JAHDIM01. The sequence goes on from JAHDBS010000364.1 coordinate 4,692, forward strand.
TCAGTTGATGAAGACCACCAACCAGACATCCTCGCGATTATGGGTGCTTCTGCCGCATTGGCAATCTCTGACATCCCATTTGGTGGTGGCGACTATGATGGCCCAATTGGCGCTGTCCGCGTGGGTTACATTGATGGCGAATTGGTTGCAAACCCAACCTACGCTGACATGGAAAACTCAACCTTGGACT
>JAHDBS010000365.1 GCA_020630225.1 Anaerolineales bacterium
AAAGTTATCCGACTCTCGGTAGCATTGGACGTAAAGTCTCGTACATTTCCAGCGCTTTCCCCGCCCCAATTGCAACTGCAGCAAGCGGATTATCGATAAGATAAGCAGGTACACCCGTTTCGCGCGTTAGCAAGCGGTCAATATTGCGCAGCAGTGAGCCGCCGCCTGTCAAAACCATACCACGGTCAATTGCATCTGCCGCGAGTTCTGGTGGTGTGCGTTCAAGCACAGACTTCGCAACACCCACAATAACATCTAGCGGTTCGCGCATTGCTTCTGACACTTCATCGCTAGTAATTGTTACCGCCCGCGGCAAGCCTGACACCTGATCACGCCCGTTGATTTCCATCATTTCAGGCTCCTCAGGTGGGATAGCATACCCAATTGAGTGCTTAATTTCTTCGGCGGTAATTTCACCAATCACAAGGCCATATTTCTTGCGGATGTAAGACGCAATGGCTTGGTCAATTTTTAGACCACCAACCCGCTCAGACTCAGCCGTAACAACCCCGTTCATGGAGACAATTGCCGCTTCTGTTGCGCCACCGCCAATGTCAATGACCATGTTCCCAGATGGAGTCCCGACTGGCATTCCTGCGCCAATTGCTGCTGCCAGCGGTTCTTGGATGAGATAAGCAGTCCCAGCACCTGCAGCCAAGCCCGCCTCATGAACAGCGCGACTTTCGACACTGGTTACGCCATAGGGCACACCAATCATCACTTTCGGACGGAAAAGACGGAAACGCCCACTGATCTTTTGAATGAAATAACGCAACATTGCAGTGGTTACTTCATAGTCAGCAATAACACCATCTTGAATAGGTCGCATCACCTCAATAATCTCTTCAGGGGTGCGCCCATACATTTCCCGTGCTTCTTGTCCGACCGCGACAATCTTTTGCTCATCAACATGAATCGCAACAATTGACGGTTCGTGCAGCACGATTTCACCGCCCTCATAAATGAGGATATTCATGGTACCTAAATCGATACCGAGTTCTTTTCCTAACGCCATAAAAGGTTCTTAGCCAGCAACTGTTAGTATTTTGCTTGTAACAGTCGGCCTAAAAGAATATGTTTGAAGCCAGTTGTTATAAAAACAGGCGTCCCGTTATGGGACGCCTGCTAATATAGCACAATTAAGTGTCTATTTTGGCGCAATATTGCCGCGAATGAACCATTCTTTGGCAACGATCGCCGTTATTGCAGAAGGCTTAGTTCTGGAACCGATTGCCGCCGCTGTTACGCTTCCTGACCGTGTCAAGGCGCAAGTTAGCACGTTGCAGAGATTCCATCAAACGCATGTACTCATCAGGATTTGTGGTTCGATCCACACCTTCAGCTAGCAAGCGTTCAGCTTCTTCCTTTGCACGTTCAGCACGTTCTTGGTCAATTTCATCGCTGTGTTCAGCAACATCAGCCAAGACCGTTACCTTGGTTGGGCCTACGTCTAATACGCCACCACCAATTGCAAAAGCCTGCTCAACGCCATCTTGGCTAATAATCAGTTCGCCAACTGACAACGTGGTGAGCAATGGCGCATGATTTGGCAGAATGCCCATGCGACCTTCGACTCCCGGAACATTGACTGAGTCAACTTCTTCCGAGAACACTAAGCGTTCTTGCGTGACAATTTCACACAAAATAGGCATCTGATTTATGCCTCAGCTTTTTGCTTTTCTACACGAGCAACGACATCATCAATGGTACCAGCATACATAAATGCACTTTCTGGCACATCGTCGTGCTTACCATCTAGAATTTCGCGGAAAGAGCGAACGGTGTCTTCAATCTTCACATATTGACCTGGGGTCCCAGTGAAGCGTTCAGCAACGAAGAATGGTTGTGAGAAGAAACGTTCAATGCGGCGCGCGCGCGCAACCAGCATCTTATCTTCTTCAGACAATTCATCAACACCCAGAATAGCGATGATGTCTTGCAAGCTTTGGTAGCGTTGCAACACACGTTGGCATTCACGGGCAACGTTGTAGTGTTCTTCACCCACAACTTGTGGATCAAGCGCACGGCTGGTTGATGACAATGGATCCACAGCTGGGTAAATCCCTTTTTCAGCAATTGGGCGTTCTAGCGCAATCGTTGCATCCAAGTGAGCAAAGGTTGCCACTGGAGCAGGATCTGAGTAGTCATCTGCTGGCACGTAAACTGCTTGCAGTGAGGTAATTGACCCCTTCTTGGTTGAGGTAATGCGTTCTTGCAGTTCACCCATTTCAGTACCCAGTGTAGGTTGGTAACCCACAGCTGAAGGCATACGACCAAGAAGCGCTGACACTTCTGAACCACTCATAACGAAGCGGAAAATGTTGTCAATAAACAAGAGCACGTCCCGACCTTGGTCGCGGAAGTGTTCTGCCATGGTCAAACCAGTCAATGACACGCGCAAGCGCACGCCAGGAGGTTCGTTCATTTGACCGAAGACCATAACCGTGTCTTTCATCACGTCTGCTTCGATCATTTCCTTATAAAGCGCCGTCCCTTCACGAGTACGTTCACCCACACCAGCAAACACTGAGTTACCACTGTGTTCAGATGCAATTGAGCGAATGAGTTCCTGAATAATAACGGTCTTACCCACACCAGCACCACCAAAGATACCGGTCTTACCACCCTTGGTAAATGGAGCAATTAGGTCAACAACCTTAATCCCTGTTTCGAAGATTTCAACTGCGGTTGATTGTTCTTCAAAAGAAGGCGCTGAGCGGTGGATTGGAGAGCTAGCTGCACCAGCAAGGTCGCCCAATTCAACGCCGTCAATTGGTTGACCCAATACGTTGAAAACACGACCAAGTGTTGCTTCACCAACTGGTACAGAAATTGGAGCACCGGTAGGAATAGCAGGCACGCCACGTTGCAGACCTTCGGTCGCACCCATAGCTACAGTACGTACTTCCCCGCCGCCAAGGTGCTTTTGCACCTCTAACACCAAGTCTTCATCATCTTCGCGTGGCACGACAACCGCTTCGAAAATTTCTGGCAATTTGCCTTCGAAGCCACAGTCAACCACTGCGCCTTGAATTTGTGTTACTTTTCCTTGTGACATTTTGTTTTTGATGCCTTTTATTTTTGAAGCGGGCCGCCTAACAGGCAGCCCGCAAGAGCTCAATACTTAGCTGTTGTTCAGCGCTTCTACACCACCGACGATATCCAACAATTCGCTGGTAACGGCCAACTGACGTGCCTTGTTGTAGGTCAAACGTAAGCCTGCGGCCAAATCGTTAGCGTTGTCGGTTGCATTCTTCATTGCAACCATCCGAGCGCTGTGTTCACTGGTAATCGATTCCAGTACTGCTTGGTAAACCTGCACTTGCGTAAAGCGTGGCAAGATTGTCTTCAACAGTTCTTCTGGTGATGGTTCATAGATGTAGCCAGCAGCCGTTGCATTGGTTGCAGTTTGGCTTTCATCAATGTGTTCTGCCATTGCTTGTTCGCTAGCGTCTGTGGTGCTTGTCATTGGAAGCAAGCGTGACACTTTCGCATCTTGGCGGACAGCGTTGACATAGTCGGTGTAGGCCAAGTAGACCTCGTCGACATCACCTGAAAGATATGCGTCCATCGCGGCCCGAGCAATTGGTGACACCTCTACAAATGTTGGCGTCCCGCGATAGTTATCAAAAGCAGATTCAATTTCAGCGCCCAACTGGTACAGTACGTCACGCCCTTTGCGACCCACAGTCATAAATTTGACTGGCGCGCTAGCGTTCTTACTGAACTGTGTTGCCGCGTTGATGACATTGACGTTGTATGACCCAGCTAGACCACGATCACTAGAAATCAGAATGACTAAAATCTTCTTGATTTCTTCGCGTTCTTCCAGCAACGGGTGCAATGCGCCCCCACCACCTTGGCCTGCTAAGCTATTCAAGACGCCAAATGCTTTACTTGAATATGCCCGTGAAGCAGTAACAGCTTTTTGTACTTGTCGCAGGCGGGATGCACTCACTGCTTCCAGCGCGCGCGTTACCTGCGAGATATTCTTGACGGTTTTGATCCGTCTAAGTACGTCGCGTGCACCTGCCATGGGTTAGCTCCAAGAACCTGTAAAGCTTTCCAGTGCTTCCTTCATCATGCTAACGGTGCTGTCATCCAGCTTACCGCTGCTTGCGAGATTGCCACCAACGTCTGGGTAGCTGCTGTTGATGTAGCGAACTAGGCTTTCTTGCCATTCACCCATGCGTTCAACAGGAACTTCGTCAGCATGACCGTTTACAGCTGCGTAAATGACCAAAACTTGGTCTTGCACGTTCATTGGCATGTATTGCGCTTGCTTCAGAACTTCTTGTAGGCGGTAACCGCGATCAAGTTGAGCTTGAGTGTTCTTGTCGAGACCAGACCCCAACTGAGCAAATGCAGCCAACGCGCGGAACGCAGCCATATCCAGACGCAAGTTACCAGCAACCTTCTTCATTGCCTTTGTTTGCGCATCACCACCTACGCGAGATACTGAAAGACCCACGTTGACAGCTGGGCGAACACCAGCGTAGAAGAGATCACCATCGAGGTAAATCTGACCGTCTGTAATTGAAATAACGTTGGTAGGAATGTAAGCAGATACATCACCCAACAAGGTTTCAATGATTGGCAATGAAGTGAGAGAACCACCTGAAGTTGAAGTGGTCGCCAATTCGTAATCACCAGCGTTGTCCATAGCTTCGAGCGCTACTTCCGCAGCTTCTTTACCCATGGTACCTGCGTAAACTTGACCGTCTACGCCTGCATCACCGTGGTCAGCGTCGCCTTTCTTGACAATGATGTAGTCATCAGCCAATTGCGCAGCGCGTTCCAACAAGCGTGAGTGCAAGTAGAAAACATCACCAG
>JAHDBS010000366.1 GCA_020630225.1 Anaerolineales bacterium
CCAATTAGCAAAACGCCAACTGGCGCAACAATACGCAGCAGCAAGCTTTGCGCTGGCGTATCTAAACTTTGTTCTTCAAGGTCTTTCATTGGTCAGGCTCGCTGAAGCAGCAATAAATACGCCTAACCTTAGTGGATAAAGATTAATGTCAAATGACGGCAGACTTGATCAATCTAGAGGAAAACTTGTGGAGAAGACAAAGCCAAATATGAGCACCATAAACAGGGAAAACGGTATCCCTATGAATGCATTTCGACGGTTGAGTGCAAATGCGATGTCACCATCAATGGTCGCTAGTGCAGGGTTTGCAGGCTGATAGGCAACGCTTACTTCGGTTCCGACTGGAAACCGCGCCAAATAGTCGCGGGCGCGTTGTTCATTGGCATCACTGTCATTGGGCAAGTGATACTGATCCGTAGCTTGAAATGTGACGCCGTTGACTGTGTAAGTGTAGGTTACCTCGGCAAGATGTGCATAGCGCGGTGTGCTGCTTGGCCGCCCTCGCGACACGGAGTAGTTCAACTCAGACGCCACAACCGTTCCCAGCGTGGTCGGCCACTGTGTCGATTGGATGCGACGGACAGTACGCTGGGTTTCGGTAAACACCACATAGCCAAAGATGCAAAGCGCACCTATCAGCATACTGAGAGTGACAAGCAAGTAACGCATGTCAGGCGGTTACGCTGCTGAACATTACTTGTGGCGAACTGGAATAATCAGGCTTGTAGACTTTGTTGGCTTCATTACCTTGAATTCATCCAATGTCACGCCAATTTCTTCCGTAGGCAGCAGTTCAAATAGATAGTCTTGTAACGTCAGCGGCAAATTCCCAACGCCAGGCCGATAGCCCGGCCCAACTTTCAAGTTTTTGACCGCCACTTTTTCTTTGAGGATATTGCGGACCTGCTGCGCAATCGTTGTAATCCAAGCTAAGGCCACTTCCACCACAACGGCTTGTCCGACGATGTCATCACCTAAGTTTTCAATAGCAGTATCTAGCTGTGCGCCTAAGGTGACAATGGCTAAGCCCGCGCCGACATCATCGTCTTTGAGGTAGTGAGCAAGGTGGCCTAGATCTGGTCGATCAAACGCTTTGAGTAAAGCTTGTGGTTGGGCCTCTGCCTGCACAAGTTCCAACATTGCCTGATACACTGGCGTCATTTTTTTACGACGACGCGGCGTCTTATAACGGCGCAACAAGTCGTCAAGGTCAGTTGTAGGCGTATCTGGCGTAATGATCATGGCGTAATTCTAGTCTGAGCTAACCCAAGTTGAGGTTCACAATGAACCTTAGTTGTCGGCTATTCTGCTATCGATGCTTCGCAATGACGCGTTCAATTGCATCTAGACCGCGCTCGATGGTTGTCATTTCGGGTCCGTAGCTAATGCGCGTGTAGTTTTTATAACGGGCATACTGCCGCCGCCGATGCCCCGGATTGACATCAAAAAAGACACCTGGCACGGTAATCACTTTTTCTTTCAAGCCTTCTTCAAAGAACGTCATCCCGTTGTTGAGCGGCGCTGGCAGGTCAGCCAAGTTGGCCCAGACATAAAAAGCGCCACCTGGCATAGCATCCACCGTAATTCCCATCGCATGCAAGCGTTCAATGACATAGCCTCGTTTCGCTTTGAACGTGGACTGAATTGCCTGCGTCTCTGCAATGGTGTATTCCTTGTCTAGCATTGCAATGGCTTGCGATTGAAACGGATGATTTGCGCCCCCATCTAAAAAAGACCCCGCACTCGCAATAGTTTCAATCACTGACTTTGGACCGAGTGTCCAACTAATGCGGAAGCCAGGATAGCGCCAATTCTTCGTCAAGCCGTCAATGATCAGAACAGGGTCTGTTTCTACGTCTTCTACAAACTGAGCAGCCGACACAATGTTGTATGGATTGGTGGTGTCGGCATAAATATAGTGTGAGTAATGCTCATCCATAATCATGGTGCATTCAGTCTCACGCGCCACCTGCAGCCAACTACGCAGTTGGTAGTCCTGCAACACTTGTCCGGTCGGATTAGAAGGATTGCTAAGCAATAAGGCAGCCAACCCGCGCCCCATAATCTCCTCTTTCAGGGCGTCGGCGGTAATCCGATAGCCGCTTTCCGGGCTGAGCAAAATTGGGATAGGAATAAATGACTTGAACGTAGACAATAGCTCTTCGTAAGCCGTATAGTCTGGCAAGAAATGCCCCATATTGATGTTGTCTAACGCGGCAACCAAACGGGTGAGTGACAATCGTCCGCCCCCAGCAATGCTCACATTTTCATACGTATATTTAGAAGATTTGCCTTGCCGGAACAATTCATTGTAAAGATCAGCAACCTTTTCCCGGAGCAAACGCTCGCCTGCAATTGGGCTGTATTTACGAGTTGGGGCAGCCGCAGGGATCTCATCAATCCGTTGCGGCGCTGACTGTAAATCGCCTGTCTCTGGCGACCCTTGGCCTAAATTGGCCCAGTCTTTGTTTTCATAATGAAAGCCTTGTAGCTGCGCGCGGTGCATGACATAAATCACGCCGGTGCGCGGTACCCGGCGAAAACCGGGGATAGTCGGTTGAGTAGCAGGTGTTTCTAATGTCATATGCCAAAGCTTATCACTAAGTATCTGCAATGCTTATGGCATTGAAAAACAAAAAGCCAAGCGTATTGCTTGGCTTTTCGAAAAAGGGCATTCTAAATGCAATTAGTTGTGACGGCTACGCAAGTCCAACTCGTGCTGGGCTTGCATTTTAGTCGACTCGCTAATTGTCAACGCATAATCTGTTCCGGCACTTCGTTCCCGACGCGCTAGACCAGTTCGTACTAATCCACGACCTAGCTTGCTGGCTTCTCGGGGGCTCACTCCCAAGGTATCAGCAAGTGATTCTGTTGAATACAGTTGTGCTGGCGTGAGGCGACATAACTCCGTCAGCAATTCCTGTTCGGCAGACATCATCATTGATTGACGCTCAAGGACACGCAATTCCCGCTTGACTATTACTTGCGCTTCCTCGCTCATCTTGTCTTTCTTCAATTCACGCTGCATTTCGCGCATTGCACGCCGCATGTGAATGCGTGCCTGAGCAATATCACCTTGCTCACGACACTCAGCAACATAGGTTTTTGTGTTGCTAATTAGGGTTCCTAACTTTTCAGGCAACATCTATCAGTCTCGGCTCTTTCCAATTAACTTACGCTCCGGTATTAGAGCGATCTACCTCAAATTTGTCTTCGAGGAGTTTCCAAAATCGTTCTGAAGTCCATTCATCGTCGTTATGACCAAAGGCCATCGCGCCAAACTCCAGACAGTCTCCAAGCAAAATGAGTTGGGCGTGGGTCAGAGATTGGCGCTGGCCGCGTCTTTGTGATTTCAAGCTAGCAGGCCCTTTTTCTGCTACGCGTTTCATCCATTGACTAACCGCACCTTCGGTCACACCTAGTTCTTTTGCAATTTTACGTTGGCTCCACCCACTTTGCTTTAACTCCCATGCGCGTAGGCGGCGCTCTTCACGATAGCTAAGTTCTACCTCATCTGCTTCGTCGGTAGTATTTGTTGACATAGTAAATAATCAGTCCGTGAAAAAATAGACAGTTGTAATAATTTCACAGTTAGTATACTAAAGCCTAGCAAATTAGGTAATCAATTCCCTATTATTTCTAACAATCTATAAAGATTACGCCTATCTCAGTAATCAGCGTCTAGTCTCTTCGAAATGAAATGTTAGAGGAATGTCACATATCATACAATGTGATCAGTAATAGAGCATCTGTTTAGATGCAAAAACCACAAAAATGTTACAAATTGGGGAGCCGCTGAAGAAAACAGTAAACCTTACTTGACGTTTGGCGGCTGTTTTTGCAAGTGTTTATAAAGATCTGGCCCAAGCTTATCTGCTAGTTTCATTAGCAATTCGCCATCTTGAGGTTCACTGGCGTAATTCAGCCAATTTAGGACATCTTCTTTTTTGACTCCAAGGTGGTCTGCAAACGCAGAATGAGTCTTATAGCGCGATTTGGTGTTTATTTGCCAATTCAAATAACGGTTCATGAGCCAATCGCCAAACCCGATGTTTGCGGAATCGTGCATAGTGGGAATATCAAATTGAACTTATACGAAAATTTAAGGACAAACGTGTTGATAATCAAGCAAGCAAAGTAACCTAGTTTGAATTTAGTAAAAGACGGTTATTGCCTCTAATTTTGATTCAAATCAAATTACGTTTTCCTCAACAAACTATAAATGTAAGTTTAGCAAATGATTTCTAAAATGTAGAAGATTGGACACAATTCACTACTCTAATCGTAGCCATAAGAAATGGAGTTCACGTTATGACTACACCAACAAAGCACGTACAGTTAGTAGACATTTTAGATGCTGTCGAGCGGAAAATTACCCCTTTGGTAACTGCAAGACGCCATCACTATTTTTCAAGCATTGATCAAAACATTCGCATTAAATCTGACCCTACCAACTTACAGCTGTTATTGCTGAGCTTATTAACCAGTGCGATTAATAACACGCCCAGCCGCAGCTTAATTGGACTTACGATTCGGAATTCACGTTCCACCCGCAAACTTTCGATCTGCGTTGCAGACAATGGGCCGCTGAAACAGAAGATAAAAGCATCTCCTTATTTCATTCCAGTTACAGGAACACTCAACACCGCCCCGTTGCAACCTGAAAAATCGCGTAATCGTGAACTTGAAGTGGTCAAAGAACTTGCACAACTTCAAGCAGGTGATGTCCGAATCGATGAAGTACCTGACCGTGGGGTTCGCGTCACAGTCAGTATTCCAATCTAAACAAAAACGCCAAGCGCAAACGTGCATCTTGGCGTTTTTTATTTT
>JAHDBS010000367.1 GCA_020630225.1 Anaerolineales bacterium
AAATCAATGACAAGCAGGGGCATATGGCTGGGGATAAAATCCTGCGAGAATTTGCACAACTGGTAAAGAAGTCTATTCGCGCCAGTGATATGGTGGCACGCTACGGCGGCGATGAATTTGTTGTGGTTCAGCCAAATGCTACGGAGGCAGAGGCCATCACGCTTGCGAAGCGCTTGCAAAATCTGGCGAGGGGCCTAAAAGCGGGGATTTCGCTTTCGATTGGGATTGTTAATTGCCCGGACCATGCCAACACCGACCTTGAACTGCTAAGGTTAGCGGACATTGCAATGTATGTCTCAAAACGGACGCGCAATACCATCACCGTATATCAGGATGATATGCAAACGCAGCCAGTGGTCTCCATGCGACATGCCCAGAACATGGTGGAGCAAAAACATCAAGACTAGCATTGGCTTGATAGAACTTATGAGAGCATCCAAGTGGGTGCTCTTTTTGTTTAAACTTTTAGATCCTCTTCACTTTTCAAAAGCTACACTTAACTTGTATTTATTGTTGCTAGCGTAATTGAAAGGAGATGTTGCAGTAAATGGATAGTGTCATTTATTTGACCAATCCCAATCGGATGGCTTTGACTGCAGCCTGTGTGCGATCCGAGACGTCTAGCTTTTGAAAGACTGACCGTAAATACCCCTTAATAGTAAATGGGCTCAGCGTCAGTGCTTCTGCGATGGCGTGATTCGAAAGTCCTTCCACGAGTAATCGCAGCACATCCATTTCTCGAGGTGTGAGAGGATCGCTCAGTTCTTCACCATCGTTATAGCTCGCATCTTGCTCATTCAAATCGCGCAAGACACGCTCCAAAAATTGATGATCCACTTGAGAGGCACCGCCTGCGACCGAGCGTACTGTTGCAACTAGGTCTTGTTGAGGAATATCTTTGAGGATAAACCCTGCTGCGCCATTGGCGAGGGATTGTAACAAATAAGCCGTGTTGCGATAGGTCGTAACCATAATGACTTTGGGTGAGTCAGGTAAGGCTTTGACTTGTTTGAGCGCTTCAAGTCCATCCATATCTGGCATGCGAATATCCATTAGAACGACTTCAGGAGTAAGCATAGTAATTTTTTCGATGGCCTGTCGTCCGCTTTCAGCTTCTCCAACAATATCGATATCAGACTCGTCGAGCATACTACGCAAGCCTTCACGCACCATCTGATGGTCATCTACAATGAAAAGTCGGATCTTATCGCTCATTACTGTTACCTGTTTGGTTCTATCTTGCTTGCCAGCACACGCGGGATTTCAAGATGGACTTCTGTACCGTAGCCTGGCTGGCTGGACACGTTTAGCTTGCCACCGATAAGAGCTGCACGCTCTTCCATCCCAATCATTCCAAAACGGTCAGGGTCGGTGTCAAGCTCATTGGCATTGAAGCCAACGCCCCAATCTCGGACACGTAAGTGCAGGTCAGTATGGTCAGACAGCAAGCTGACCCGCAATCGTTTTGTTTCTGCGTGTTTTCGTGCGTTGCTAATGGCTTCTTGCATAATGCGGAAGATAGCTGTTTCAGTGGCGCTTGACAAGCCGTAGTCGTCTAGGTTTGCTTCAAACTCATCTTTCCACTGCTGCGCGATTGCCACCTTAGCAGTGTAGCGCCGCAAGCCATCGACTAGTCCAAAGTCTTCTAATTCGGTAGGACGTAGCTCAGATACTACCCAGCGAGCCTCGTCAATCGCTTCTTTTAGACGCATCTTGCCACGATCGAATTGTTTCTTATTGCCATTTACATCGATCGTGCGGAATTTTGATTCGAATGCATTGAAGTGCATATTGGCGCTGAGCAGCATCTGCGTTAAGCCATCATGGAGATCGAGCCCGACCAGACGTCGTTCTTCTTCTTGCACAAGTGAGAGTTTTTGAATGAGCTCTTGTAAGCGACGTTCACGAATAGAAAGCCCTTGAGTCATTTTGTTAAAGGCTGTTGCCAGTCGACTGAATTCATGCTGGTCGTTCACGGTCACGTGTGTGTCCAAATGCCCCGCCGCAACCGACTCGGCTCCGTCAAGTAGCGCCCCAATATTGCGGTTTAGCTGTTGCAATAGAGGCAAAGTGACAGCAGTCAACACTAGTGCTGCAATGAGGGCCGTGCCAATACTAATTAGAAGAGAGTTGCGGACACTGCGGTCGAGCAATACTTGGGCTTCTTCAATGGTTGCAGCAACTTGTGGTTGAATTTCGTCCACAATGGTGCCTTGTCCAGCGCGGAATAACACCAATGCAAAATTGGCGTAATCTGCTTTGCGTTGGGTTCTTAGGCTAATGAGCTGTGCGCCAATCGTTTCAATGTCATTGACCCCAACTGCGACATTACTCGCCCATTGTTGTTCTTCGGGAGATAGCGTAAGCCGTAACAACTGATCATGATATGTCCGAAATGTCGCGATACTGTCGATAAACTCAATGCGACGAATTTCTTGCGGCGTTGCCAAGTAGCCAGTTAATGCAAGCTGCATTTCGTTGATTGCCGTCTGTTTGCCATTGATCAAACGTTGGTAAGCCAAGTCATCTGGACGTGATGTGAGCATTGACTGCGTGAGGAGTGATGTTGACCGCTTTGAAATAGAGCTAATAGTCTGTAAGTCTGTGTTCTGAAGCTCACGCTGACCAATGAGGTCTTCCCCAAGCGTGATGGCTTCTTGATGGGCACGCCGCAAGTCTGCCACCCAAGTCTGCGACTGCTGCGTAGATGCAAGCCGCTCATACGTTTCAAGTTCTTCAATAAAATCTTGCATTTGCTCGCGGAACCGTAGTGCAAAGCCCGTTTCCCCTTCAATTTCATAGCGGTACAGCGCGGCTTCAGCATCGCGCAATTGCGCCTGCATTTTTAGGGCAGCACTTTGTTGCTGTAGCGCATTGTTGGCAATGTTTAGATTGTTGCTGGCTGTGCGGCTTAACAGGAGTAACGCGCCAATGCTAATAGCAAGCGCAAGACCAAAAATTGTTAGGAGTAAAGTGAGCCGAGTGCGTACGCTCATAGTCGTTATCTGCTGTATTTCTCATCGATGAGCGACTTGAGCCAAGTGATCGCTTCAGTTGGCACATTCGTTGCCGCTGCAAACGTGATCTGGGCTTCGTGGCCCACATAGAAATCATAATCGCCAATGAGATCTTTTGCAGTTTCTTGGAAAAGCGGATCTTTTGCTACGAGTGCTGCGGCATCACGCAAAGCGGAGGTGGCCTGCTCTGGCGTTTCGCTATGCACCCACATTACCTTCTGAATGCCAAACCCAGCAATCAACGTAGATTTGTAAGCATCCCAAATTACCCCGCTAGGAGGCTGGTTATTACAGGCTTCATACACTTCATAAACAGATGGAATGTTCGGGAAGGCAGGATCGCGCACCATGTCTCCATTTTGATCTAACTGTCCAAATGAGAACAGTGGAATGGCCCGCCCGTCTTCTACTAACGAAGACACGTTCGCGAAGTAACCGGGCGTAGTCTGGTATTCAATGGTGCTCTCACCATTTTCGAACATCAAACGCGTTGTGCTACGGCCACCGAAGCCAAACAAAGCGTCTACATCTAGCTCCAGTAATTCGAATGCAATTAGCGCAACAATGTCAGAGCCAGACGCAGAGATACCGCTATAGGTAAATGAAACCTGCGTGTTGCACAAGTCTTGGGCAGACCGGATACCCGTGTCCGGTGACACAAAAACAACACCGCCAACCGGAGACCCAATAATTGGGATGTAGTCGTTGAAGTCATATTCACCAGTTGAGTCGCCAAAGAGATAAGGAAAGAAAATCGACCCGCTAGAAACCAAGATAGTTTCTGGTGAATGATTACGGCTGAAATGATTGGCCCCTGCAATGCCGGACGCTCCGACATGATTAATGACCTGAATGCGGACATCCCCTTCTAAATGCCGCTGCAAAATGGGGGCGAGTGAACGCGCCCATGTGTCTGTCCCACCTCCGGCAGCGAACGGCACAATCAGTTCGATGGTGCGCTGGTTGTAATAAAAGTTCTCACTAATCTCGTTCTCTGCGGCAAAAGACTCAGCGGAAGTCGTTGGGGAAATGACACTACAAGCAGCAAGCATCCCACCTAAAAGAATAAGGCAAGAGTTTGTTAGGAAGAGGCGTGCAAAATGGGGAAGCATGATAGCTAAGTAGAAGCTTACCTGCATCTTCAAAGCTTCACACCGTCCAATTGGAGGGTTAATTTGAAATTACCCTCAATTGGTTGGGTCAAGTCAGCCCATCTGGCGGTGTTGGCTTCGTTTGTGCGCTTCTAAAATCCATATAAGAATCGAAATGCCGAAATGTTTAGGCAAATCCGATTTGAAAAGGACACCAACACCAAAATTGCATTCAAAAGTGAGTCAGATGCATGCTGCTGGCGGCACTCAAATAGACCTAACTAAATTACTTGCTTAGTTGCAGTATTGGGCCATCTAAATTTTAAGGAGAAAAAGATATGGTGAAGAAAAATATGTGGATGCTTCTGCTTACGATGGCATTCGCAGTTGTATTTGCCGCCTGTGGGGGCGCGCAAGACGCTGCGGAGACTGTAGTAGAAGAAGCAGCTGAAGTGGTGGAAGACGCCGCAGAAGCTGTTGAAGAAGCAGTCGCAGAAGAGGAACCTGAGGCCGAAGCAGAAGCTGAAGAAGAGATGGAAGAAGACATGGCAGAAGCCGTGACCATCCGCTATGCGTTGTGGGACGCCAACCAACTCCCAGCTTACGAACAATGTGCAGTCGACTTCATGGCGGCTAATGACAGCATTAGCATCGAAATCAGCCAATTGGGTTGGGGCGACTACTGGAACGACATCCA
>JAHDBS010000368.1:0-3515 GCA_020630225.1 Anaerolineales bacterium
TTGGGATAAATTTTGGATAAATGAGTAATCTTCAACTATTTAGCTTTGGCATCGCAGGGCTAGCGAGCTTGTGCTATATCGCACTAGCTGGCTACATTGCAGTGCGGAAAGAGCTTAAAGTCACCCGTATATGGATGGCACTCTACTGTTTTTGGGGTGTCGTACTGGTGATTCTGCACATCCTATCCATTTTCGAATTCCGCCTGTACGGGTTTGGTACTTCGATTCCCCTAATTCTTGCAAGTTTTATTAGTACAGCCTTACTCGGGATTACGACCTTTTCGTTCTTAGAGTATCGACTGTCTTACATTTGGCCAGCTGCTGCTGGTGTATTTGCCTTTCTAGTCCTTGCGCTAGAATTTTCCGGAATTCTGACCACGCCTATGATTGGCATGGCTTGGCGAAGTGCCATATTTGGGGAAATGCCCATTATTGGGATAACTGCGTTATTCCTATGGATGTTCCTTGGCGTCACTATTTTCTCCAATATGCTGTTTGCGCTTTCCCGCGCTACGCTCCCCCTGCATGCAAACCGACTAATGTGGTGGGCACTGAACGTTGCCTTTGTTGGGTTTTCTGAACTCGGCAGCACATTCCTGCCAAATTGGCTGCCAATCTTTGGGGTTTTAGCCCGGCTACTCAGCGTTATTGGTTTGGTCTACACTGCCTCATTTACGCGGCTAGTTGACATCCGCAACTTCTTACGGACTTTCATTGGCAACGGCGTACTTGTGGCAATTACCTCTGGCATCATCTTGATGGCAATTGGCGTGGGTCAACGCGTTATTAGTGACCCTGCATTAGCAGGCATCCGCGGCTTATTGGTCTTGATTGCATTTGCGATTGCGCTTGCCATCATTTATCAAATTCTCCGAAACATTGCGACAGGTCTAATTGAGCAACTGGTGCTGCGTTTCGGATTTGACGCAAATCGGGTCATTAGTCGCTATGCACAACGCATTGCGAACGTTCTGGAATATGACGAGCTTGCCCGCGCTTCTACAGAAACGCTACGTAGTGCGGTTGAATCGCGGTCTGGCGCCTTATTGCTGTTTTCAACGGGGAGTGAGTCGACATTCATCGAGGTTGTGCCTGGGCTTGGCACAGTCGAAACCACTCCGATTGAAATGCGCCTCAGCAGTGCATTCTTGCAAGTCCCCGCGCGTACTCGGCAGCCAATCTTGCAATACAACATTGACGTTGATCGCAAGTTCCGTACCCTGACTGACGCTGAGCGCGCTTGGCTCAAAGGGCTAAACGCGGACGTCTTCATGCCAATTTTGGACCGCAATGAAATGACAGGCATGCTGGTGTGTGGCTCGCGGCTGAATGGGGAACCGTATCGTCCGCGTGAACTCAATCTCATGGCCTCGATTGCCGACCAGACTGCAGTTGCGCTCAAGAATGCCCGGTTGTATGACAATCGAACGCGCATGCTTGAAGAAATGCGCGGCCTCAATGAAGAACTTCAGGATACGAACGAACGCCTTGAAGAAATTGATAGCGTAAAAATGGACTTCTTGACCATAGCCTCGCATGAGCTGCGGACACCACTCACACGTGTGCGCGGGAGTGCTGACATTCTCGATACGCTCAATCAGGCTGGCATTATGGATCAGTCGCAAATGAGCGAAATCGTGAATACGATGCTGCGTTCATGTGACCGGATGGAAGAAGTGATTGGGCAAATGCTAGATGCAGCCCAAATTGACGTAGAAGCGATGGAACTCAAGTTCACTGAAACAACAATGAGCGCCATCATCAAGCAGGCAATTGAACCTTTCACAGACGCCATTCGCGACCGGCGCCAACGCCTAACAGTGCGCGGGGTTAGCGGGCTACCAAGTATTTTTGTTGATCAGGTACGGTTGGTTCAAGCAGCACGTCAAATCATCAGTAACTCGATCAAATACACGCCAAACGGCAACGAAATTACTATCACGACATTTCATGTTCGCGAAACTATTGAGCAGCCGGAAGCGATCAAAATTGAGTTCAGAGACACCGGTGTTGGGATCGATCCGAAGTATCACGATCTAATTTTCGATAAGTTTTTCCGCATTGGGAGCGTGGCTGTCCACTCCACCAGTACTACGAAATTTATGGGGGCTGGGCCTGGGCTGGGGTTACCGATTGCGAAGGGTGTTATTGAAGGGCACGGCGGCAAAATTTGGATCGAAAGCTTGGGCTTTGACCGGGACGCTTGTCCGGGAACTACAGTACACGTTCTTATTCCTGTGCGTCCACCAAAAATTACATCCTCAAGCGGTTACAAAGTAGATTTAGAAGCGGAAGCACAATCTGCAGAAAGTATTGATCTTGAACAAGAACTTGCTGATCTCATGAGTACAGGCTAAGTCAACCACGTCTCAACACTAGCGTGACAATTCTGGCGTAATCTCATTTGGGTTACGCCCAAAGCGAGTGCCATACCACCGCAAATAATCTTCTAGGTTACCGCCCCAGTAATCTAAGGTATGGGTGCCACCATCAACGACCTCATATACATGATCAATATCGCGTTCGCGTAGAATGCGATCCATATAGCGCGCACTCACTTGCAAACTATCCCGATCACCAATATCAATGTAGTAATGCTGTTGTAAGTCTGGCGTAATGCGATCAAGCCAGATTTCGACACTCTCCTCATCTGAGTAGAAAATTGCCATGCTGTGCAGACCCAATATGCCAAACAGATCTGGGTTTTGCAGTCCCATTTGAACCGTCCAGCCTGCGCCACGCGACATGCCTCCTAACGCACGAAACGCGCGGTCAGGATTCGTATAAAAGTTGTCCTCAATGAACGGGACGATGTTTTCTAAGAAGAGATTATCAAATTGTGAATCACCGCCACGCTCACGAGGCATCACGATAATGAAAGGTCGAACATCACCAGCAGTAATAAGTTCATCTGCGATATCGCCCACGCCAATATCACGCCATGTCTGCTCATCATGACCTAAGCCATGCAGCAAATACAAAACCGGGTAACGGTCACCTTTATTTGAATAACAAGGCGGTAAATAAACCACTGTAGCCATCTCAATTTCATTGATGCCTGCAATGACATCAAATTCTTGAAATTCACCGTTTGTGTCATTACAAGATAACGCCGCAACTGTTGGTGACGGCTGAATGATAAGCGTTGGTGTTGGCGTCGCCCGCTTCGTTGCCGTTGCAGTCGGCGTGACGGTTGCAGTTGGTGTAGTCGTTGGCGTTTCTGTTGGAGGTAAGGTGGGTAAAACTGTTGTTGGTTGAACAATCGCTGTTGGTTCGGGGGTATCAGTCGATTCATAATCGCTAATATCCACCACAATTGTCGCCGGGGCAACCGGGTTTGGGGCAGCAGAGCAAGCAGCAGACAACATACCGCAAACAAAGACAAAAAATAGTGAAATAACGCGCGTGTTCATATCTACGTAGTGAGGAGCAAATCACATGCCACGTTACCATCATTACTACTTGTGAACAACGATCAACAATTTGCCCTAAAAGCCGCCAGATTATACCCAACT
>JAHDBS010000368.1:3615-4795 GCA_020630225.1 Anaerolineales bacterium
TAAACAAACTTTTCAAATACGCCCCGCAATACCCACCTAAATGAAATCGAAATTTATAACGCTTTGCCTTGTCTCTTGTCTGAGTTTGGTCTTATTTTCAGCCTGTAGCAGTAACGATACAGCGGCTGAAAACACAACAAGTGAACTTCCTAGCCCTAGTGTCGCAACTGACGCGGCAACGGATGTTGCGCCAGCGACACCTGAAGACGCCCCAACCGTTGAATATATTCCAACAGAGGTGTTGCCGGAAGAACCGCTAGCCGCACGTTTTAACGATAGATTTGTAATGCTTGCTGATTGGGAGCGAGAAGTCGAACGGCGCGAAGCCGGCATGGCTATAGCCGGTATTGATCCAGCAACCCAAAGCGACTATAAAGCCCAAGTTCTGGAGGAAATGATCATCGAAGGTCTGATCTTGCAAGCAGCTGAAATGCAAGGCTATAGCGTGTCAGACGAAGAAGTCGAGGCTGCATTCCAACAAAGCTTAGATGCCCGTGGTTCGCAAGAGGCATTAGATGAATGGCTTGCTTTGAATCTTTATACGGCAGACGAATGGCGCCAAGAACTAAGCGTGCAATTGTTGTCTGCAAAAATTCAGACAGATGTTGTTCAAAGTGTAGGGACTACCGCAGCACAAGTTCATGCACGGCATATCTTAGTCAAAACACGTGAAGAAGCAGAAGCAGTTATTGCGCAATTAGAAGGTGGCGCAGATTTTGCAACACTAGCAGCAGAACAATCTCTCGATCAGAGCACAAAACTCAATGGCGGAGACCTAGGCTGGTTCCCTCCACGCACCCTGACAATCGAAGACTTGGAGCGCATTGCATTTGAAATGCAGCCCGGTGAACGGAGCGCCCCGATCTCATCACGTTTGGGCTATCATGTATTGGAAGTGCTTGAGTTTGATGAAGATCGTGAGATTTCACAAGAAGCACTCATTGTATTGCAACAAGCAGCCATCGAAAATTGGGTCGAAGGACTCAAGGCACAATCTGTTGTAGATCGGTACGTTCCTTAACGTCTCGTGATACGCTATGTAAAGTAAGAAAACGGATAGAGTTATTGTTTTCTTTTGGTTGCTAACAAAAAGCAAGCACTTTTGGGAATTTATACAATCCGAAGGAATTGGTTATGGAAAATCGTCGGGGCTGTTTGATGCTCAATCTCGCTACAGGCG
>JAHDBS010000369.1 GCA_020630225.1 Anaerolineales bacterium
TTGCAGTGCCACCGCCTGGTGCCGCCGCAAAGTCTGAGATTTCAGCCCAGTTCGTGAGCGTTTCGCCTTCGAAGTTGTCTGCAATCTTCAGTGCAATGTCGATGCTGACGTTATCGTTTTTCGCCAATTGATTGATGGTGAAGGCACCGCCACCATTGTTGGTGACTGCGGCAGTTGCACCTGCATTTGTCGTGACATTGCCAGTTGCGGTAGAACCGGTTGCACTGTAGCTCATGCCAGTTGGGATGTAGTCTTTTACATCTATGTCATAGGCAGTTTGGTTGGCTTGGTTGTAGATGGTGACCGTAAACACTACAGTGTCGCCACGTTCATATGGGCGTGAGTCAACTTCAACCTTGTCCAGCGCGAGGTCCCAGCGCGGCGCAAAGAACCCGAAGTCAATGGTCATATTGCCATCAGCATCATCTGGTTCGTCTTGATCGCCACCTGAGCCAGCTTCGTCTTGCGGTTCAGTCCCCGGTGTTAAGTTGACTAAACCACTCACTGTTGGTGCATTTGCACCACCAGGCTGTTGACCGTTGTCATCGCCGTCTTGGTTGTTATCGACTAAGTCTGTATCTGTTGATGAAATTGGGGCATCTGCTGGTGCGTTTGGAATACGGACGTAGTAGTCACCTGGTTCCAGCTCACCAAAGAAGTAATCCCCGGCTGCATTTGTGGTGGTTGTGCGCAGCAAATTGTTATCGCTGTCATAAAGTTCAACCGTGACATTCGCAATACCGTCTTCGGTTGCTTCATCATGAATACCGTTGTCATCCCAGTCATAGAAGACCGTGCTCCCGATTGACATGGTGGGCACAACACCTGCATCCCAAGTGAGGTTGATATCTGTGGCCTGCAAGTTGAATGTTGCCGTGCGACCGGTGTTGACGTTGACATCACTGTCGGTTGAATTGTTGCCACCTGCATCTTGCACCGTGAAGTCGTAGCCATCTGGCTCTTCAAAGATGAGGTAATAGTCTCCGGCTGGCAGTTGATTACCAGCAGAGTCTGAATTGAAGATATAGTTCCCGTCAGCATTGGTGGTAGTCGTATTGACCAACACGTTGGCTGCGTTGTACAACTTCACAACCACGCCTTCCAAGCCAGCTTCACCAGCGTCTTGGACACCATCTTTGTCAGTGTCCACCCATACTCTGTCACCTACAATTGGGAAGACTGGTTCGGGAGTAAACCCTAGATCAATAGTGTGATCATTGTCCATGAGGTCCCCAGTGGTGACCGCTGCCCCAACTGCACCTTCTAATAGCGCTGGCACGTCACTATCATTGTCAACGGCAAGCTCTACAACATTATTGTCATGGATAGAATCCCCAGCAAATGGCAATGCTGTGAAGTATCCATCCAGTGGTGCGCCACTAGTAAAAGCACTTGGGTCTACTACGACATAATATTTTGTATTTGGACGGACACCATCAGCGTAGTCGAAATAGTACTCGCCGTTCGCATCGGTTGTCGTGGTCGCGACAATAGTTCCGGCTAGGTTATACAAATGAATAGTGATACCTTCAACAACACCCTCGTCCGGATCTTGAATACCGTCTAAATCAATGTCATACCAAACGCGGTTCCCGATTTCGAGCACTTCTGGCAAGAAACAGGCAAATTCAACATCACCGAGACCGTTCGCTTTGTGGAACAATGCCGTGAGCGAAGCTGCAGATGCATCGCGATAAACCGTGTAATTCTGGTTCGCAGCACCAGTGCTATTGTTGTACCAACGCACGCCATTACTATGGGCTTCGTGTGGATCCATAGTGACCGCAATCGTCTCGCCTGAGCCAGGAACGATGGCCAAACCGCCGACCACATTTTCAGTATGGGCTGTTCTGTAAGTGTCATTATAAAACTCACCTAGACCAGGACCTTGGCTGTTATCAACCCCAAAGGCACTCACAGCTGGGCCAGCTTTCCCATTATTTTCCAGAATAAAGATATCGTTGCCGGCATTATAGGCTCGCAAAATGTCACCACCAGCTGTCGGGTGTACCACAAGCGCGGTGTTCGTTTTGGTTGGATCTGGCAAATAATTCTTCGCTTGATATTGTGATGAGGTGCGATCGTTGAACGCTAACACCATGCTACCGTCAATATCAAACTCAATGTCAGCGAGAATTGGCGTTGGATGGGCCTTGGCGTCGGTTCCGGCTGGATCAAAGATACTGTAATCATCAGTCCATGGATACCAACCATTTTCCATTGCTCTCCCCTGTGACGGATACCCCTTAGGATAGGTCAACGGGAATTGCATGACAGAGGCCCAAGATTGCGTGCTCGGATCGAACTTGAACACACCAGCTGTCAAATCTTCAATGGCGCCTCCGTTTTCAGCTGAACACACCGCGCCAACATAAATGTCTCCAAAATAAGGTCGAATTGCCCACGGGCGCAATTCACCGTTATTACATGGCATCAAGTTGAGATCAATCGCGTGTGAGGTCGCTTCCGTAGGGGCACTTCCATCTGCAGGCAATGGAATTTCAATCAAGGTGCGCTCATGCAGGTTCATTGCCCATAAGGTGTCACCATTTTCAGAAATTTCAATATCACCAAAACTAGCCTTCCCGACAAGTGCAAACCCTTCTACGTCATAAGATGGCTTCGTTGCATCATTGGTGAGACCACGGTCCACATTGCTTGGAATAGTTCCTAAGTCAATTGGCGTGCCATCCGTATCTGTCAACTGCTCAACATCAATAAAATTGACGGTTGATCCGCTTGCATCCCAGCCATCTACACCGGTAGCACCAGGAAGCCCGTCACTGTCTGAGGTGTAATCAGTAACGTAAATCCCACCAATCCCGAGCGGGCCCAGACCGACATGCCGTCGGATTGTTGCGGCAGAGAACATGCGCTCTTCATAGCGGTCCCACGTCAACCCCCAGACTGCCCCAGTTTCACTCGCAAACCCAACAGTCGCCATGTTTGACATGTCTTTACTGCCAGAGGCTTCGTTTGAAAAGGTCACAAGTGTATCTAAAGCACCTGAAAGATCAGCCACGCCGGTTGCATCGCTATCAAGCGGATCGCCGTTGACATAACAAGACACCATTACGTCTGGTGAGGTTTGACAAAACTCACTCGGATTTGCAACACCAAGGTCAACCGAACAACTTGCGGCGTCCACAAACTGTACTGTCGTTCCACTGTTCGTCCCAAATGGGGTTGACGTCTGATTAAGCGGTGTTTCTGGAATGTCTGAAAACTCTACGCGCACCGGATAAGCATCCGCAGCAATAGAGGCCAAATAATTCCCGTATCTATCCGTGGTCACGGTTTCTGTAGAGCCATCTGCCCCAATAATCGTGACTGTAATATCAGCGACACCAATGGTTTCAGCAGCGCCCTGAATCCCGTCCATGTCAAAGTCTTTGAAAACCATCCCACCTAAGTCGGTTGCGCTACAGGTTGGGGACAAATAGCCAGATACCACATCAAAATTTACCGGCGTCGCTTCACAGGTTGTAGCCCCCGTGAACGCTGCCGTATATTGATAACCAGTTGCGCCATCTGCCGGAAGTTCAAACGCGACTTCTTGAATGTTTGGCATGTCTCGCGTGGCAAGCACCGCTCCATCACTAGGACGCAAGATGTCGTAGTTCATCGTAACCGTGCGAGTATTGACGACCGCTCCAGTATCGTCTAATAAATTCACAACAATCGACTCGCCTGCAAGTTCATTTTCCCAAGACACCAAAACGCTTGCAGTCACATAGGTATTACCACCATAAACATAGTCCCCAGACACAGCCAAAGACGTAAGCGTCACGGAACAGGCTTGCCCCTGTGGGACCGGGGCCGGAGCGGCAAATGAAGGTTGTGGGATTGTGCCAACAACGGTGGTTAACACAAACAAAAAAAGAGCAAGTCGCTTCCATGAGGACTTTGCTCTAGAAATAGATTTTGAAGCAAGCGTTGCAACTAGTTCAGTCATTGATAGCTCCGGGCGTTGATACACCAACTATTGCCAAAACACGGGTTTTCACCCGCTATATGTATTTTTATTTTTCATTCCCACGCTTGAATATTACAGTTAACTTCATAAAGATAAATTTACTTTAGATTGAGAAAAAGTAAACTTACACACACAGTTGTCAATTTTTTTTGAGGCAAGGTGTGTCAAAGAAACTAACCGTAGTTCAATAGGCATTTCTTATCCATATCTGGGGCTACGGCAACAAAAAAACGGCCTCTCAAATGAGAAGCCGTTTTAGTTTTATCTCAGCAAGAGGTCTTGAAAAGTTCTTGCTTGTCAGAGACTAGTGACAATTGCCCCTACTAACGCGCATACGCGCGACGCTTGAGGTAAGCCGTTGCCAAGTTTGCAATTAGCAAGGCGAGCGCAACGCCCCAAGCCGCGTAGGCACTTGGCTCAGTCCCGAATTCACCTGTCGTTGGGATCGCATCTGGGATCAGTTGCGTGCTAACCACGTTAGAGTTCACACCTGGCAAGTTTGTTGCCAACGCTTGCGCGGTATTGTCAATGCGGTCTGGCGCACTCGCTGAGCTATTGATGCGCGCTCGAATTGTGATCACTACCGTTTCATTCGCAGCCATGTCACCAATGTTGACAGACAACGTGCTGGTCGCGGCATTGAAGTTAGTCGTACCTTTCGTGCTACTAGCGCTTTCGTAGCTTAGCTTGCTACTCAACACATCACTTACTGACACGCCAGTCATTGGGTTCCCATTCGGATTGGTGACATTGATCGTGTAGGTCAACAAGTCACCAACAGACCCAATACTTTGGCTAACCGCTTTGCTAA
>JAHDBS010000370.1 GCA_020630225.1 Anaerolineales bacterium
AGAAAGCCTTTTTCGTTGAAATGGTTGAGTTGTTCAGGGGTTAGGGTGTACATGGGATTTTCGATTGTTGTTACAGAGTTGCGCGGTTACGGTGTTACGGGGCGCAATTCGGAACTTCGCAACGCCGTAACTTCGTAACCTGCTCAAGTCTTAGTTAGTTCATTTGTTAGGACGCTTTATCCAACATCTCCAAGAATTTTTCTTTTTCATTGGGATGCATGCTGATGTTGTTCTGCGGGTACGGGAAATTGTTGGCGCGCACTTCGTTGTGGAATTCGCTGAGCGCCGCGACGCGAGCATCGTAAAGCTGCTTCTTGAGCGGTTCTAAATTCCCAAAGGCATGTGCATGGCGCGGCGGTTTTGCCTCTTCGCTGTCTTCGCCGCAGACGTCGGCCACGAATGAAAAGACCGCATCGCCTGCGTTGCCGGAACCAAGAGAGAAGGTCACAATGGACGTTTTGTCATTGATGGCGTCCAGTACTTCCTCAGCAATGCATTCTGCTTCGACTGCGAACACGCCCACATCTTCCATGCGCTTCAACGTGCGATAAATTTGCATCGCTTCGTCTGCGGTACGGCCATAGGCCCGCAGCTTCCCAGCCCAGTGGGCATAGGTTGGAATCAGTCCAATGTGGCTTTGAACCGGAATGCCTTCCTTGGCAAGCCGTTCCATGACCTCATATGAGCGCAGCGTGTAGTACATATCCCCACCGCGGCCCATCAGGTCTACCGCATGGCTAAGGATTTCATCGGTCGTGCCAAACTGCATCCACGTGCTGCCAATGCCCATAAAATGATGCGGCGCAATCCGGCGGCATTCGTCTAGTTGGCTGTCCCACACCACAAGCAAATCGATACCGGCATCGATACAAGCTTGCAACTCAGTGGCATTGGCTGGGTTACTCATGCTGAGCTTTTTCCCCGTGCCTTTGAGCGCTTTTAGGTCAGCGACTGTGTAATTTCGTTTTGCTGGCTTGCGGCCAAAATCGTAAATTCTTCGCATTTGGTGTCCTTTAAGTTGATAGTGTCTTTATGGGACGCGGACGAGGCAGGACGAGGGCGGATAACACTACCCATCCGCGTTTTCCGTGCTCGTCCGCGTCCCATTATTTTCTAATTTATGCGCGAGCCGGTGCCGTGATCAGCTTGAAGCCAAACCACAGCAGCACAGCACCTGTCAGTCCTTTGATCGCGCGATTGACCCACCCAGACTGCATCCACGCTGTTGCCCGGCCTACCACCAGCACCATCGCATTGAACCAAACAAAATTGACCAAGGCATGGATGCTCACTAACCCAAACGCACCAGCGATGTTCAGGCTGGCATCCATGCCCACAAATTGTGGGAATGCCGCCAAATAGAACACGCTTACCTTTGGATTCAGCAGATTGGTAATAAGGCCTTCTGAATATGCCGAAAGCATAGATTGTGAGCTAAGTGGGGGTGTTGGGAGCGCAGCGGCTACTACTGACTGCTGCTTTTGGAATGCATCCCAAAGTGCTTTTACACCAAGGTAGCCAAGGTACAGCGCACCGAGCGTTTTGACAATGAGAAAGGCGCGCGCAGAGCCGACAATCAGCGCTGACAAGCCAAAGACCGAGAAGACCCCATGCAAATAAAATGCAGTGAGAAAGCCACATACATTAGCAACGCCATGGCGCTTGCCTTGGGTTGGCACAGTCTTCAAAATCAGCGCCCCATTGGGGCCAGGAGAGATCACCATCAGGGTGACGATGAGCGCAAAGCTCAGTACAGCGTCAAGCGACATGCACACCTCTTACATTGTGAATAATGTTCTCTGATTCTGGCGCGACTGTCAGCGCCTGTCAAGCGAAAGAACGCTGATGGTGGGAGAGGAATCTGCAAACTGACGCAATTTATATCCAGATTACATTTGTCATCAATATGGTGACAAATGTCACTATTTTCATATCAAAACCCACGGCATTACTGTACTGTATAGGATTATGGGAGGCGCTGTGTGGTGTGTGCTACACATCATTGGGATTGGTTATGAAATTACACTCAACCGAAGAGACATCACCGACATTGTTCAACGCCATTCGGGCCTATCTTTTTCCACCCATTGAGATCCGACTCGACTCTAGTCCGGAAATCTCGCCTGTCTTGCAGGGCGCACGCGAAAGCATTTTGCGACTGCTAATGCACGTTGCGATGGTATTTGGCGCCATCCTCTACGTCACGGCATTGTCAGTCAATGACGTCAGCCTGTACTTATTCGCCGCCTACTCTGCGCTGTTATTGAGCTCCATTTATCTAGCGCTGTCTCCCAACCTGTCTTACCTAAAGCGGATGTGGTGTGGCGCGCTCATGCTGCTGGCCCTTTCCATTACTTCAGTGGTGAGCTCTGGCCTTTCAGACGATAGCCGCCTCTACTTCTTGGCATTTGTCATGTTTGTCGTCATTTTCCATGGCACCATGGTCGGTGCTAGCGCAATTGGCATTGGCGCAGTGGCACTGTTTCTGATTGGGCACCTTTCCATTAGCGGGGTTATTTCTTTTGAAAGCAACGTCTTTGACCATTCAGAACTGACCTATTCTCACCTGCTAGCCACCATTTCAGACTGGATTTTTGTCTGCATATTCCTGACCATCGCAATTTCGATCCTGATCAGAGCGATGCAGCTCGCTTGGCGCAGAGAACGGTCTTCCTTCAATGCCGTCCAACGGCAATCTGAGGCGCTGGAAGCCGCGTTGGAACGAGAACGCAGTGCCCGACAGCAGCTTCAGGAAAAGTCGACTGAGTTAAATGCAGCCCTGCAGCGTGAACGGGAAACCCTAAAAACCGTAAAAGAACAGTCACAGGCACTGGAGTCTTCACTTGACCGAGAAACGCAGTTGGCTGAGGCCCTAAAGGTTTCACTAGAGCGCGAACGCGACTTGAGCGACATGCGCTCGCGCATCATCGCCACCATTTCACATGAGTTCCGCACTCCGCTTACCATTATTAGCAATTCGTTGGGCTTACTAAATAAGTACGCCGCTCAGCTTTCGGCAGACAAGCGTGACCGGCACATCGCAACCATTGGCGCATCTACAGAGCACTTACGCGCACTTATTGAAGATGTTGAAACGGTTGGCAAGCGCAACACCATTATCAACATGGTGATTCCAGAGCGCATTCCCATCAATGAATTTTGCGTGACCCTCATTCAGCATCTAATCACGAATACGCAAAAGTCAGACCTGATTGAAATCGCACCTCTCCCGCGCTTCACAACGGACACCATCATTACAGACAGAATTGCTGTTCATAATATCCTGCATCAGCTTGTGGATAATGCGATCAAATTCAGTGCAGCCCCCGTCACCCTGACGTTTTCGAACGACTCGCGTTTTCTACAAATTGAAGTTCAAGACCAAGGCATTGGCATTGACCCCAAAGAGCATGCGCAAATTTTCGACCTTCTAGAGCGGGGCACAAATGCTGAAAACATCAGCGGGCTAGGGATTGGGCTGTATGTTGCGCAGCAAGTTACCGAATTGCTAGAAGGCACCTTAGCCGTGACCTCAGCTGGACTAGAACAAGGCAGCGTGTTTACGCTGCGCGTCCCGCTCGTCACAACTGGGAAAGTGCCCACAGCCGTGCTGACCTAACAACGGTCCAGCTAGCCATCACCCTCTACTTGCTCAATTGCGGCACTTTGGTCTTTGTCTAAGTCTGCCCCTGCAAAGTCACCCGACTCAGGTAGTTCCAAATGAAACTGCGTGGTGTGCTCTAACCACAGCGTGCCAGTTGTCAGTTCGAAAGCTAAGACATGCCCGCCTGCGGTGCGGTCATCCGTAATGAAATGTAGGTGATAGCCCGGCATATTGAAGCCAGCGGCATAGTCTGGAAAACGAAACCCAATGAGCGTGCCGCTGACGTTTGTCAGTTCAAACTCTGGCTGGTGCTTTGCAATCTCAGTCAGCGGCGGATAGGGCTTTTGCTGCTTTGGCACGCTGCGCGTTTTCATGGCAGCAAACGTTCCTGCCACTTTGATGGCATAGAAGAAATTAGTCGTGGGGATTAGCGTCTGTAAGTGGGCTTGAAAACCCGCAAAGTCCAGCGGCGCTGGCAGCACATGCTCAGTTTCCGGCGCAAACCACTGCACCACCGCGAACGGCGTTTGCTGGTCGTCTGTCACCGCATAGACCTTGCCATCCGCCCGAATCTGATAAAACGCCCCGTCCAGCGCAATCATTTCCCCATCCAGCCCGTTGAACGTGCCGAGACCAAAGTCACCGTGCTCGCGCAGCGTGCCATAGGTCAGGTCACCGTCATAAACCCCTTCCAACAGCGCATTCAGCGTAGACGCCTGAAAGACTTCATGCACGTGTTCGTGCTCATGGTCTGCGACTTGGGCATGCGCGCCATTCGGCTGCTCACGATGGATGCCAAGGGCATGGAGGAAATTGATAAAACGTTCTTCGATGGTCATAGGGTGAGTCTTCTTATGCTGCGTAGCATTACTTATGCTAGCGCCAGATTAGATTCAAGGTCACTGGAAATAAGTACCAATTCTGACGTTTGTAGGCTATGCGTGCAACAAGCCCTCAACAGAATTTGCGCGCGCACCTTTTGAGTCCAGCCACGGCTTTATTCTCCATAGCAAAACATGCCTCTCCAGCCACCAGCTGCCATTCCGTTATTACTACGCGCCAGCTATACTATGGTCATATAACTTAGTACGCCTTCACACAGGGGTACTTTGAATTTTCTTCTCTTTTATGGCAATCAAAAAATCTGAACTTTACCGAAAACTGTGGGCCAGCTGCGATGAA
>JAHDBS010000371.1 GCA_020630225.1 Anaerolineales bacterium
CTCAAATATAGCGTAGCGTGTGGCGGCGTTGTAGCCGTATAGCTACGCGCCATTTCACCGAGCATGACATCGTTCGCAGCAAGCACCATCCCCAACGCCATTACCCCTGTGGCAATACTCAACACCACCAGCAATGTACGCGGCCAGTTACGCCACAAATCACGCCATACTTTTCGATACGCTACAGACATAAGAAGATTGTTTTTAGGCTTACTCTACAATGGCCCCAGCGCCATCAGTTTCATATAAGACACCATCAAGCACGTTGATTACCCGCGGAATGCGACCCGCTAAGTTTGTGTCATGGGTAACCATCAAGAAGGTCTTACCGCCATCAATAAGCTCATTGAACAGATGAAAGACTTTGTCAGCCGTTTTAGAGTCGAGATTACCAGTTGGTTCATCGCCAACTAGCAATGGCGGATCATTCGCTAACGCCCGCGCAATTGCGGCCCGCTGCTGCTGCCCACCTGACAGCGTAGACGGCAATTTATGGGCTTGGTCAGCAAGGCCAACCTGATCCAATAAATGCAAAGCCCGTTCAGGGCGCTCACGCGGTTTCCAAACGCGACAAAAATCCATGGGGAGCATCACGTTTTCAAGTACTGTCAACGTCGGCAGTAATTGAAAAAATTGAAAAATGACGCCAATGGTTTTTCCACGCCAGCGGGCTAATTTGTTTTCGCTCATATCATTGAGCACTTGCCCGGCAACCGTTACTGTCCCTGTCGTGGGTCGATCGATGCCGGTGATCATATTCATGAGCGTGGATTTCCCACTCCCTGAAGGTCCACAAACGCCAACAAATTCGCCAGTAGACACGGAAAGATCAATTCCTTTTAGCACATTGATTGTGCCAGCCGGTCCTTCAAAATTCTTGATCACGTTGTCTAACTTAATTAGATCTTCTGCCATTGAAATAAATGCTCCTGCGATGGTGAAATATAGTACGCAGTCTAGCATGGAAGGTTGCAAAATGCTGTTTGGCAACATCCAGATTAGATGAGTGAAGGTTTTCCTTCGTGAGTTATACGTAGATTAAGGATGCCCCCAAGGCGCTCAGTCACCCAACAATTTCACAGCCTTACGATTAGTTGTCGCTACCGTAATCGTGTTCGTAGTCGATAAGATTTAGAGCAACACAAAGTTGCAGCATTTTCTGTGATAAAACGCCAAGCTACAGTTTCAACTGTGCTATCACTGATCGATTACGATTGCGAATACGACAACGAATACGAGCAAACACGCAGCTTTATAAGTGATTAAAGTAGATAGAAAGGCATTAGACCATTCTAGGTCTGCCCTGTATAATCCGTGCAGATTTGTGGAGGCACTCTTTTGAACCGATTTACAGATAAGATCGCACTTGTAACTGGCGCATCCCGCGGCATTGGTCGCGCAATCGCAATCCGTATGGCAAGCGAAGGCGCGCACGTTGTTGTTAACTATGCCCGTGACGTCGATGGCGCAAACAGCGTTGTCGCAGACATTGAAGCGGCTGGCGGCTCTGCTAGCGTATATCAGGCTGATGTTTCTGATCTTGATGCTGCAACAACAATGATCAAAGCCGTCACCAAAGAACACGGCAAGCTGGATGTACTCGTCAACAATGCGGGAACAACGCGAGATCAACTTATTCTCAAAATGTCTGAAGACGATTGGGATACGGTCATGCGTATCAATCTGAAAGGTGTGTTCAATTGTTCCAAACCAGCCGTGCGCGCCATGATGCGCAAGCGCTACGGTCGCATCATCAACATCACCTCTGTTTCTGGGGTCTTGGGGAATGCAGGCCAAACAAATTATTCTGCATCAAAAGCAGGTGTTATTGGGTTTACGCGGGCACTCGCGCGTGAAGTTGCCGCGCGCAGCATCACCGTCAATGCCATTGCACCCGGCTTCATTCCGACGAAGTTAACTGGTGAAATGCCAGAAGATTTACGCGATGCTACTTTAGCGATGATCCCCCTCTCTCGTTGGGGTGACCCTGAAGAAATTGCAAACGCTGTCGCTTTCCTAGCCAGCGATGAAGCAGCTTACATTACCGGCCAAACACTCAACGTCGATGGCGGGATGGCAATTGGCTAAACCATGTCTGAAAATCACGTTTATCCAGAAGACACAACAACCATTGCGCCAAGCGTATTGGTAACCATTGCCCGCTTGGCAACGCTTTCCGTAGATGGCGTTGCAGAGCTTGCGCCACCACCACGCCGTGTCAATCGTTATATTCGCCAAACCGTAGGGCAAGGCGTTGAATTAGACATCCGCGAAGACGGCATATCTGCCAATCTCTACATGATTGTTGATGGCAATGCCAACGTTCGTGATGTAAGTGAAGCCGTGCGCGCTGAAGTTGCACGCGCATTTATGGACAGTGTCGGCATGGATGTTGAATCCATTGACGTTTTTGTCCAAGACGTAAAATTCTAACTGGTCTTGCCGAAGATATTCGGCAGCGCCAATTCTAAACAGCACCTTGAAATCACGAAGTACTGCGCGGGTTACTGCGCTACAAGTTCTCTATGAAGTCGACTGCAGCACTCATGGCGTGTGGCAAGCATTTGCAGACCGCGTCCACGCAGAGCGTCTTCCCAAAGATGTAGCAGATTTTGCCCGTGACGTTGTTCGCGGCACGACTGAAGTGCAAGAGATGGCAGACAAAGCCATTCAGCACTTTGCGCCTGAATATCCAGTTGACCAAATGGCTGTCGTGGATCGTAATATCCTTCGGATGTCCATTTGGGAAATAACGCAGTACCAAGACACCCCAGTCAAAGTTGTGATTAACGAAGCTGTTGAACTCGCAAAAACCTTTGGCAGTGACACTGCCCCATCTTTCATTAATGGCGTTCTAGGCGCGATGTTACAAAAAGAAGCTGAATTCAAAGCTTTCTTGAACGCACCAGAGAACAATACGACGGTAGCAGAATGAACATATTTGGTGTCGGTGGCTGGGAACTCGTTTTCGTAATCATCATTGCTATGGTGGTGATGGGACCAGAACGCGTTGCCAAGCATATGTTTACCCTTGGTCGCTGGACGCGCCGCATGATGGTCATTTACAACCAAGCACGCGCCGCTCTACGTGACGAACTCCTATCGATTGACGACGGAGAGACACTTGAAGGTCTAAAACAAGTCCGAGATGACATTCAAGACTTGCGTACGTCAATCAATCCACGTCAAATTGCGACTGATCTAAATCAAGAAGTTCGTCAAACCATGAACTCGGTAGAACAAGCAGTACAAACAGCCGCAGATGAAACCAACATTCTGCCGCCAACACCGGCTGTGCCACCTAGTAACAGCATTGCCCCGCCGCCACCTGCACCCACAGTGCAGAAAAAAGCTGCGCAACACGACGCTTGGTTACCGCCAAGCCCCGACACTCCAGCCGATGCTTAAATGACGACGGGCTGCAACAGCAGTCCGTCGTTTTTTGTTATGGCACCTTTTGATTTCAGAACCCTTCCCACTCGCAATTCACGCCGCATCGCTGTCCGCGTGCGACCTAAAGTTGAAAAGCATATTCGCAGTGGACACCCATGGTTATTTGCAGACAGCATCACCAGTACCAGCCACCAAGGTAACACTGGCGACCATGCAGTTATTTTTGATCGTAACAATAAATTCTTAGCAATAGGCCTATGGGATGCTGGCTCAAAAATCCCTGTAAAACTTCTGCATGCTGGCAGTCCAACCAAAGTTGACACAAACTGGCTAAAAGCAAAGCTAACTGGCATCTTCACCGCACGTGATCGACACTTTGATCCAGCACGTACCAATGGCTACCGGCTTATCCACGGCGAAAATGATGGTCTCCCAGACCTTGTCATTGATCGCTACGCATCTGTTGTTGTCATCAAACTCTATTCCGCAATTTGGCTACCAGACCTTGAAACCGTTTGTGCAACCTTACAAGCGCACTATGCCTGTGACGGAATTGTGCTGCGGTTAGCCCGACGCTTCAAAAGTACGCATGGCAACTTACAAGATGGGATGTGCTTGGCTGGAGTACTCCCAGCCAAGCCAAACTTCTTAGAAAACGGAATACGGTTCAACGTGGACCCAGTGCGCGGGCAAAAGACCGGTTTCTTTCTGGACCAACGCGACAATCGGGCTAAGGTAGGGACGCTCAGCAAAGACAAAACTTTGCTGAATGTATTTTCCTACTCAGGAGGCTTTTCATTAACAGCCGCGCAGCATGGTGCAACAGCCGTTACTAGCTTAGACATTAGTCAGTATGCGTTGACTGAAGCAGAGGAAAACTTTGCGTTGAATGCCAATTTAGCACGCGTTGCAGCCTGTCAGCATGAGACCTTAGCTGATGATGCCTTCAGTGCGCTAACAACGTTAGCAAGACAGAATAAGATGTTTGACGTAGTGGTGACTGATCCCCCAAGCTTCGCAAACAAGCAAGCAGATGTGCCAAATGCGCTGGCTGCCTATGCCCGCCTCAATAAGTTAGCGGCAAAAGTGGTCAAGCCCAAAGGAATTTTGGTTGCAGCGTCTTGCTCAAGCAGGATAACGCGCGAGAAGTTTTTCGAAGCTGTCTTTCAAGGCCTTAGCCAAGCGCAGCGTCAAGCAACCATAATTGATGAAACCTTCCATGCAGTGGATCACCCTATTGGGTTTGCAGAAGGCGGATATTTGAAATGCCTGTACTTACAGCTAGATTAGCGATCTACTAGCGGGAAAATCAGGTCAAAAACCGTTCCAACACCGACTTCGCTACTGACACGCATACCACCATTGTGACTGCG
>JAHDBS010000372.1 GCA_020630225.1 Anaerolineales bacterium
GCATAGACATTCTCTTCTGCTCAAAGGCAGAAACGTCCTAAATTATACACTTACATTTTCTATATACCTAAAGTTTTGCAAAAATACCGATATCTTTGGCTACTAAACTACGCACCCTTTATTGAACTTTATGATAAATAACAGTCTACCGTATTACATTATTTTTCTAAACTTAGAATTTCCAATAACATCTAAAGGAAACATAAAGAATAGCTAACATTAGAGTTGTGCAAACTAAAAAGAAACATAAAGAATATAATTTTTTCTCTAAACCAGCATGCATCCATGACAAGTTAGAAATCAGTAACGCCAAAAAGAAATGTAAAGAGGTTTACATTTTGTTAGCTATTTTGAATATAAAGAATCGTTTTAGGAAAAGCGCCGCAAGACGGAAAAGCAAAGCTACTCTTAGACGAATGTCTAAGAGAGAAGATTAGTATCTATTGGTATCTAAAGGAGAGTAGTTATGGAGCGTTAGAGGGAGTAGCTATAGACAGCGCAATAATTTCGCCAGCATTGAGGTCAGATATCCAAATGACATTATTATGAACGCTAATTCCAACAGGGCGTGCTAATTTGCCAGATGAGGACATCAATTCCCAGAGTTGCGTCTCTGTCAAATCTGCTGAGTATTGTTGAACAGACCCTTTCTCTGGAACGGTCATATATATGAAGCCAGCTTCATCGCGAGCGAGGTGTGAACTTTCTCTAGAATTAAAGCCAGGGATATCGATAGCTTGTTGTAAGACGCCTTCGAAATTGAATAAAAGCAGCTGTTCGTGATGCGCATCTGTCACTAAGATCCCTGTTTCAGTGACTAGCACATCTACAGGTTGGCCACGAACACCGTCGACCATAACATCAAAACGCGTTGCTGCTTTCCCTGTTATTGGATCATAGCCAACAATCAGACCGGGACTAGTAGCGGCTAACCAAATCGTGCCGTCTGGCGCAACATCTAACCCACCACTCCGAGGCAAGACTTCAGAAGGGTGCAACACATCCTGCCCCTGCCCATTAGATAGATCTATTTGATAGATCTGACCAGTTTCAGATGACAGCATGTAAACAGTATCGTCTGGCCCAACCGCAATATCGACCGTATTAGGGTGCAACAAAGCCGGATGGGTCTGGAAGTTGGTATCAGCTAAAGTTTCACCTTCGCTTACAAAAATTTCACCACCTGATTCGGTGCCAGCAACAATGCCAAAATCGCTAGCAGCCACAGCACTCGCATGCGGTATTTGAGACACAGTCAACCCCATCGTTGTTGATTGGGTCACAGCCGATTGTTGAGGCAACGTGGCCCAAGACTCAGCTGTAGCTGCTACGTCTCGCTGATCTGTTGTTAATACATCTAATTCAGGTTTTTCAAGCAAAATAATGCTATTGCGTTGTAAGTCCGCCACAACAAAGGCTTCTTCTGTCTGTGCTAATGCTGTCGGTTGATAAACTGTTCCCAAGATGTCTTGGAAGTTACCATCTGGGCCAAACAACTTGAGTTGTCCGCTCCCAACATCACTAAAAGCAACATAACCATCTTCTAAGAGCACAATGTCTGGTCGAATGCTTTTGTTCAAGCCATCAATAGGAATGCGAGCAAGCAGAGCATCTTCAGCGTTCACTTTCACCCAAGCTGGATTGGTGCCGTCTAAAACCCAGTAAGTTGTATTGTCCTCAAGCACAATGTCTAACGGTTCTGACCAATGCAAAGAGTCAGGTAAGGTATAGACAAACTCAAGTTCTGCATTGAAAAAGTGAATTTGTTGACCACGCGGATCTGTTGCCAGCAAACGGCCGTCGGGTAGCGCGTCAACTCCGGCAATACTTTGTAATATATTATCCGCTTGCGGTTGATATATACGCCGCAATGTCCCGTTGATGTCGTATAGCGCAATCCCAAAGAGTCCGTTTGTCGCACCTGCAACAACAAGCCGATTGTCAGCAATGGTCGCAATCGCTTCAATTTGGTCAAAGCGAGTTCCCCATTTTTTTACAGACTTGTCTGCGCTTTTAATAATCGAAATCTCACCATTCAGCTTATTAGCCAATATCAAGTGTCCATCGGAACTGATTGCCACATCTTGTGGCGCCTTGAAGTAATAGTCTGGCGTGGCCTGTTCCCGCAATTGGCTGGCTGATACTCCCTTATTAGCGAGGGTTGTTCGCAAGTCAGCTGGTGTCGCCCTAAGCATCAACGTCTCACCATATGCTGACTTGATTTCCTCAATAACAATATTCGCCCAACAATTTTCAAGTGCAGTCTGCAAAGCAAGTGTTGCTGAAGATTTAGCCTCTAGCAACACAACTTGCGCCCTTTCCGAGTCGCAAATTTGATCAATTTGGCGTAAGTCAGCCGGTGTCACATACCGAATCTGCTCATTTACCGCGCCGTGGGTCAACAACAACATCTGTTGGCGTTTGAATGAGCGTGCATCATCCTTAACTACATATATAGGAAGCGGGTCTGAAAAAGCTGAGAGAGGCTGAATGAATTCCGCGACCACAGCAGTCTCTACATTAATTGGTAACGACGGCGTACTTAACCGATTGATATGGATAAAGTTGACACTTATGATGATGCCTGCCGCAATCAGGCTGGAAGCAAGCCGGTGTTTGCGCAAACCAGAAAGTACTTGAATAAGCGCGGCACCACCAATCCCTGCATAAATAACAAGCACTGGTACAACTGAAAACGTTCTGGTCAAAGAGACATAATCATATTGCTGCATCCCGCTAACCATGCCCCAAAACAACAAGCTAGCGGCTAACCAAGCTCGCCATTTCGGTTGACGCCAACTGATTAGCGCAATACTAAGCCCTACTAATAAAAGTAGTCCTGTAAATCCATCTAGGTAAGCACCACGAATAAAATGTGTTTGTCGGAACCCAGCAATTGCAGACTGATACCCAACTGCTAAGTTGCGAAACAATTGCGCAATCACCTCGCTAAGTAACGTCGCTTTTTCCGACTCGACCGGAGTTGCCCCTAATAATGAGGTCCAACTATCCGCATTGATGAGATTAGGCCAAGACACAATGAGAAAGCCAAGACCAGTGCTATAAAAAATTAGCCATAGTCTTTGCCAGTCA
Source organism: Anaerolineales bacterium (assembly GCA_020630225.1). Classification (GTDB taxonomy): domain Bacteria; phylum Chloroflexota; class Anaerolineae; order Anaerolineales; family UBA6668; genus JAHDIM01. The sequence continues at coordinate 3,094 of JAHDBS010000372.1, forward strand.
CGCCAATGAAAAAGCAGCAGGAATAAGCCAAACGCCGGCAGGGCTAAACGAGTCACGCCATAGACAATGAAGCTTAGCCCTAGGGCGCAACCAAGCAAGTAATAACGCAATGCATTAGGTCGCTTCTCTGCATAAGCAAGAAAAGCCAAACCTAAGGTAAGCGGCAACAACCCCTGCGTATTGTTATATGGAATAACCGAGAAGCTTTGTAGCAAGTGCCCACTCGCCAACGTAGCCGCTGCAATAATTGCCGCAGGGCGGCCAGCCAACCAATGCGTAAAGTAGTAGATGGCAGCTACAGAGAAAAACAATGGCAAATATGATGACAACCGCCAACCGTATATTGTTTCGCCTGCCAGTAACATCGTCCAACTTTGCAATTGGCTAGACATCGCTAAAAAATAGTTACGGGCATCGGTTGCTTTGAAAAGCTCATAGTTTTCAGGTGCGTGAATAAGCCCTTGGGCGGCTTCGTAAAAAAACCACTCGTCACCCCAAAACGCAAATTGGGCATTCCAGCCATGCCGCATTCCTAAGATCACAGACACAACAGAGAGCGCCAAAATAATTAGGCTATCCATCCAGCGTTCGCGATCTAAAGAGCCAATAGCCATATAGCGGCTCACAAACGCTAGAAATCCGCCACATAACACAAGGCTTAGACCAACCCACTGTCGGTCAATAACTAGGCTAAGTCCTACCAACACACTGTAGAGACCCGCAATGGCAAATATGTCTAAACTGCTTACAAAGAATGCCTGCTCATTGGATCCCTTATAGACAATCAATGTACACATCCCGCTTACGATGGTGATCACCCAAACGACAAAGGTGAAAGATGAACTTAGCGGTTGTTCCAGCCAAACCGAGTAGCTCAGGTATGCCAGCCCAACCAGCATCAAGCTAACTGAAAGTAGTAATGGCGCTGTATAAGAGAGGACCTTATTTGAAGTCGAGTTTGAAGTAGGCTCGCGCACAGCCGCTCCGCCTAGAGCTGGCTGAAAAAGCATTACACCAAGCACAATGACCGTGACCGCAGAGACTAATCCAAGTTGATTGCTTAGATAACCCGTACGCTGACAAAGTGGAACCGATAAGCAATTCCCCCAGTTGATAATGCCATCCAAACCAAATGAGATGTTGTAATACGGATATAGATAAAACGTAAGCAACACAAACAAACTAGAGATTGCAAAGCAACTCCATAGCAGGTAATGCCAGATGTTAAATGTGGAAACGGTGTTTGTTTTTGACATTCAGCGACGTAAAGAACGGCAAAATTGAAAATGAGGTTTAGCCTACAGAGAATCGTACACGACTTCCACTATAAGCAAAGGGTCTTCTATATTTCAGTCGAGAATATCAGAGGGGAATGAATAGAATGAGGTAGTAAAACAGCAAGTGCCGTTGTCCTTTTAGTAGATTAAGAGGCAACGGCACTTTGTCATTTTATGCAGCTACTGATTAGCTATTACGGCAAAATTTCAAAGCCCTCTGCAAACATACGTGCAATTTGAGCATAGTAGTCTGTCAATTCCACCGGGGAATTGAATGTGACGGTAAACATTTTGTCGTTTTCCATCCACATATATTGTTCAAGAGCACGCATTGGCTCATTACCAAGCCCGTCTGGCACTGCCATGGTGTAGTTGAAATAGCCAATGTCACGACC
>JAHDBS010000373.1 GCA_020630225.1 Anaerolineales bacterium
GACCAGCTTTTCGCTGGTCTTTTTTTATCTAGTTACACATTAGACGCTAGTTATATTGATCCAACAACTTCGCTTGGGCTTGAATTGCCGCAACAAATTCTGACTTCAGAGTTGCAATCAGCTCTGCAACGGGCACCGTATCCGCAATGGTCGCGACACCTTGGCCTGCTGACCAAACAGTCTTCCACGCTTTCGCTTCAGCGTCTAGCTCTTCACCAAAGTCAATCTTCTTACTCATGCCCCACATGTCTTTGGTAATGCCGTTATTTTCAAGACTTTTCCGCATAAAGCTAGCAGGCACGCCAGAAACAGCGGCAGTGTAAACAATGTCACTCGTCTTGCTATCAATAATCATTTGACGATAGGCGTCATCAGCAGCACTTTCAGACACATTGATAAACCGAGTTCCCATATATGCTAGATCTGCCCCCATTTGCATTGCTGACGCAACATCGCGGCCAGTGCTCATACAGCCAGACAACAGAATAGTGCCATCAAAGAAACTGCGGATTTCCTGAACAAACGGCATTGGATTTAGCGTACCTGCATGCCCACCAGCACCCGCAGCCACACAAATGAGACCATCAACACCAGCCCCTGCTGCTTTTTCTGCATGCCGCCGATTGATGATGTCATGAAATACCAACCCTCCATAGCCATGAACCGCATCGACCAAGTCTGAAACAGCGCCAAGAGACGTAATAATCAAAGGCACTTCATGCTTGATGCAAATCGCAAGGTCAGCTTGCAAACGCGGATTTGTGTTGTGAACAATAAGGTTGACGCCAAACGGCGCAGCTTGTTTCCCTGTTTCTGCTTCCCATGCCCGCAATTCTGACTTGATCTCAATCAGCCATTGCTCAAACCCATCCGTAGAACGCTGATTTAGCGCAGGAAATGTTCCCACAATGCCATTTTTACAACATTCAATCACTAGCTCGGGGCCAGAAATAAGAAACATCGGTGCAGCAACGACTGGCAATGACATCGAGTCAGAAAATGGATTTGACATGGAAACTCCTCAAGATAATGGCTACTAAATTTATAAGTCGTCTAAGTTTACTTTGCGTTAGTCATTCGCGCCATTTGAGCAGTCCACAAACGCATAACGTGCTCAAACAACCGCATCAGTGGCGGCGCAATTACATGATGTCGAACAACCAACACTAGCACCTTGTTTAGCCAACCAGTAATACACATTCCACTTTTTCCTTCTCGAATGTGTTGGAGTGAATACCCAACAACCTCGTCAGCCGTTTGCCACATAAACGCTGGATATGCTGCCCGATCCCAAGCATCATAGTCAGCAGACATATGAAAGTCTGTATCAGTTAGACCAGGACATAGCGCTTGGACGGTGACGCCTAAGCTACTGACTTCGCGCGCCAAGCTTTCTGAAAACGTATTCAAATAGGCTTTAGTGGCACAATAATTCGAATGATAAGCCTCAGCCATATACCCCATAAGCGAGGAAACATTGACAACAGTCCCGGCATGATGGGCAATCATGCTGGGCAAAGCGGCCCGCGTTAGCTTAGCAACCGCTAGCACATGTAATCTTGCCATGTCATCAACAACTGTGTAATCTAACTCTGCAAAAGGGATGGTTGTACTAAACCCAGCATTGTTCACCAAAAACGCAATATCTTGACCGGTTTTGATGCGCCCAATAACTGTACCAATGCCAGCTTGAGAGGCTAAATCAGCAGCAATGCATTCCACTTGAACACCATATGTGGCCTCCAACTGCGCAGCAAACGTCTTTAGTCTTTTTTCACGTCGCGCTACGAGCACTAGGTCATACCCAATTGCCGCTAATTTTTCTGCGTAGGCAGCCCCAATACCGGCCGAAGCACCTGTAATCAGTGCCTTTCCATCTGGATATTGATACCGCTGTGCGGCAGCGGCATATTGTTGCCGTCGCACAACATAAGCCGCAGTGAGGCCAGCAATGGCTCCACCGAGCAATGCGTGACGAAATGAGGAGTGTTTAGACATAAATAAAGATAACTGTACGGACGCAAACAGGCCTACCAAACAGAAGCTGAATTGTAATCTAAACAACGGACTAAATCAGATCAACATTACAAATACGTGCATATGGAGGTGAACAGACACGTTTAAGTTTGAGGGGAGAAGACGGAAGAAAAGCTAGAAATTACTAGCTAATTACACAGGAATAATGACTTGAAAAATATTTTTCCCGCTTGTTGTTCGGATATCTAAAACACCTTTATGCAACTTAATAGCTTGGTGCGCCAAGCTCAGGTCGATACCAGTCAATGAAGTCGAAAGGTGTTCTTGATCGTCACGTAAGCAAGCAAATGGCCGCAACAGACGCTCGATTTCGGCATACCCTAATGGTTCTAGCATATTGCCCATTTCAATCGTTAGCTGGTCATCTTGCATATCAAAGTAGAGCTCTACTTGCCCACCGTTGGATACTTCATGGCAGGCAACTTCAGCTATACGCTCTAATGCTTTGATGAGTAAATTTTTATCAATCATTGCACTTTTGTCTTGAAAATTATCATACACACGCAATTGAATGCCGCGGCTCATCAACATCCCTGTCAAGACATCATGAATTTCTTGTGCCATTTGACGCAACGACGTGGGTTCCACTTCCAACTCAGCATACCCATGCTGTAATTGCGCAAATTCGAATAAATCATTGAAAATTTGGTTGATCCGTGCAGCGTTAGCTTCAATCTGAGCAGTAGCTTTAGACTGTTTAGGCGTAAGCGCACCAAATATCCCTTTTTGCAAGCTTTGAGACTTCATTGACACAATTGTTAATGGGGTTAGCAAAGTATGTTTCATTACGCGCACAAAAAGCGAAACTGCATCTTGCGCCATATCTTCGCTCTTGATGCGCTGTGCTAACAAGGCTGCAGAGAGAATAGATGAAATTTGATTAGCAAATAATTCAAAGTACTCAAAATCCGTAACCGAAAATCCATGAGCTTCTCTACACTCCGTATCAATAACCCCAATGATTTGGCCTCTTGCGATAACCGGCACTGTCATTTCTGACAACCGGATTGCATCATCCACAATGTAGCGTGAATCAAATCGGGTGTCCGAAATATTTTCAGGCACACCAGTCTGGGCCACAGTACCAACAATCCCTTGTCCAATTTCAATTTCAATCGGGTCTAATATTTCTCTTTGTACTGGACTTTTAGGGCCGTATGCAGCGGCTTGTACCAAGACTGACTTCGTAGGATGACGGACATAGAATAGGCAATCCTCAAGGTCCAATTCACGGGCCACAAAAAGAACGCATTGCCAGGTAATATCATCAACGCTTAGCACATTATTCAGTTGTCTTGTAAATGCGAGGAGGCGTGTTATTCGTGTGCTTGAAAGTGTGTCAGTATCTAGTCTCATTGCTGGCGTCCTTTTCTACACTGCCAGCTTACTAGCCAATTCTGACTTAAAACCTTACAACGGGATGCGAATTACAAAGAGGTTACTATTTTCGAGGTTGCTAATTTCTAGTTCACCACGGTGTAATCGTAGCGATTGCTGCGCCAAGATCAGTTCTAATCCATGGCGAGAGGTAAGGCCATTCTCCTGATCATCACGAATATTGCCAAATGGCCGCAGCATCGTTTGAAGTTTTGCTCGACTGATAGCCGGCAGATAATTTTGTACCTCGACTACAAGTTCATGTGCAGACCGCTGGAACGTAATCAGCAGTTGATCATTCTGGTGCATGTCTTGACTTGCAACCTGACAAATACGCAAAATCGCCTTAACGACTAGTCCATGATCAATTTGAATTGGGCTTTGGGGAACGCGATTGACAAACATCACGCGAATGCGAGCAGCCTGTAAAAGTGGCGAAAGTTTACGAGCAACATCAGCCTCTACTGCTTGCGCTGTCGTCTTGCTAAGCACTAACGGCAAGTTACCGCTGTCTAAGCGGACATACTCAAAAACATCTTGCAACATCCCTGTAACAGCACGCGTACTCTCGATAATCTGTCCAACTGCTTGCTGCTGTTTGTCCGACAGGTCCCCATAAATGCCATGATTCAAAATTTGCGCTTTCATGAGGGTGACGCTAAGCGGAGTCATCGTGTTATGCTGCATCACGCGTAGAAAAGAGGTTGAAGCATGTCTTGCAAAGTCAGTGCTATTGAGGCGCTGTTCAAGCAGCACCGAAGCCAATACAGGCGCCACCTGCTGCGTAATAAGATTGACATACGCAAACTGTGCATCAGTATAGTGATCTAGATCTGGATGCTCTGTATCAATGACACCAAAGACTCGTCCCCGCGAAATAATAGGGACTGCCATTTCCGACAACCGTGGAGCGTCATCAACAATGTAACGTGGGTCTAAACGCGTATCTGCAATTTTTTCGCCTTGGCCCGTTTGTGCAACAGTCCCGACAATGCCAGACCCCAATTGAATTTCAATCGGATTGAGGATTTCACGCAATGCACTTTTGTGTGGCCCATACGCTGCAAGCTGCACCAAGCAAGGCTTAGTCACGTGCATAGCATAGAAAATGCAATCCTCAACCTCAAGATACCGCGCGATATAACAAACTGTTTCCCAAGCAATATCATCAACTGAGCGAAGCCCATTGAGCTTCTGGGCAAAGTCTAGCAAGCTGCTCAGTTGTGCGTTGTTAAGTTCCCCTGTTTGCGTTTTTACGTTAGCCATCCACATTGCCTTACATCGTTTTTAGTGACTGACTTCAATTTTACTGGATTTTTAGGTCTAATCGCACAAATTTCAAAAAA
>JAHDBS010000374.1 GCA_020630225.1 Anaerolineales bacterium
TATCTGTTTTCTCCCCTCTCATGTTGATAGAATTTTTGTGGCAGAGGACAAAAAACAACAATCAATATCTCTGTTTTACGCAAAAGTGACATAAATAATGACCAGCAACCATACAACTCAAGCCGAATTCGGCTGTCAAATCCGAAAATCCCCATACTTTGCATCGACGCAGCGCTGGGGATGCGTGGGCTATTCTGTTTACAACCATATGTATATCCCTCGCAGCTTTGGCGATCCGCAGGCCAATTTTTGGAACCTTGTGAACGAAGCGATTCTTTGTGATGTTGCGGTTGAACGTCAGGTTGAAATTACGGGCCCCGATGCTGCAAAGTTTGTGCAGTTGCTAACCCCACGCAATTTGTCGAAATGTAAAGTCGGACAGTGTAAGTATGTCTTCATCACGAGCGCAGAAGGCGGTATTTTGAATGACCCAGTGCTGCTGCGCTTGGGTGAAAATCATTTCTGGCTGTCGCTAGCAGACAGTGACATTTTGCTGTGGGCGAAAGGGGTGCAAATTCACTCCGGATTGGATGTCACTATTCGCGAACCAGACGTCTCTCCATTGCAATTGCAGGGGCCGAAGTCACGCGACATTATGTGTGCGATTTTTGGGGATTGGATCAAAGATATTCGTTACTATCGTTTTGTTGAGCATGAGTTTGAAGGTATTCCGCTTGTAATTTCACGCACCGGCTGGAGTAGCGAGCTTGGCTATGAAATTTTCTTGCGTGATGGCACGCAAGGCGAAACGCTTTGGGAACGCATCATGGAAATTGGTGGCCCTATGGGGTTGCACGTTGGTCACACGTCCACCATTCGCCGCATTGAAGGCGGGATGCTGTCTTATGTGACCGATATGAATGTAGAGAACAACCCGTTTGAAATGGGCTGGGGCCGTCTAGTTGATCTCAACATGGAAGCTGACTACATTGGGAAAGCGGCTTTGCAAAAGATCCACGCTGAAGGTGTCTCACAGCTGTTTGTTGGCGTAGAAATTAGTGGTGATCCATTGCCGCATCCAAATGGGATGCACTGGCCTGTTTATGTTGGCGAAACCCAAATCGGCAAAATTACCTCTGCTGTCTACTCGCCACGGCTAAAAAAGAATATTGGTTTAGCGCACTTGCAAATTGACCACACTGCATTGGGCACGAGCGTTACTGCGCACACGTCTTTCGGGGAATTGCCTGCAACTGTTGTGCAAATGCCATTTTATGACCCAGAAAAGAAATTAGCGTCACAGTAAGGGCGTAAAGGCTTGCCCTGGTGGTGTGCGAAATTCATAGAAAACATGGCTTGCGCTAAGTCTGCGCGAGCCGTGTTCTCCGCCGCCTATGTTTGATTCCCAATAGTTTATTGATTTGCCCTCTCCAAAATTACGACACTAACGCAAAAGACGTTAGCCCTCCTTTATTCTGGCTTGAAACAAAGCGCTCCCCCTTACTTCAAAAAGGTTGTGAGTGCTATTTGAAAAAACATATTCGCTAAACAAAAGCATGAAAAGCAGCGCAAAACTACGCTGCAGTTAGCGATGAGCGCTGCATTTAGACAACAATCTAGCGCATTTGTTGCTTAGGCAATAATTGCTAGTAATTGTTGGTTGCGGTTGCACCCTGATCCGCTTAGCATAAGCGTGTGCATTCGACATTAAGTTTTGAGTGCGAAGGAAAATTATTTATGTTCGATACTGTAATCCGCGCGCAACTTCCGCAGCAAGACTTGATGCTGTTTTCAGCAGACTCTTTTCCAACCATCAATCCGGTGCATTGGCTGACTAGCCACTTTGCAGTCGGTGGATACAGTTCGCTACAACGCTTAAGTGGCATGTTGACTGCCCACATGACGCAGATCAAGCCTAAGAATGGGTTCCCATGGCATCAGCATCGGGGGCTAGAGATTTACACCTATGTGATTGATGGTGAGTTGTATCACGAAGATTCAACAGGCGGCAAAGGTGTTATTCGCGCAGGGGAAGTGCAGCGTATGTTTTCTGGGAATTACATCCAACATCAGGAACTTAACCAGTCAGATGAATATACGCGCGTCATCCAAATTTGGTATGTGGCTGACCCAAAATATATGGGGCTTGCGCCACAATATGAGCAAGTTCCGCTTGAGAAAATGACGCCGCGCAAGGTTGGTGATGGCGTTGTGCATGACATCATTGGTGAAAATGGGGCAACGGACTCGCATGTCAATGCGCGTCTGACAAACACAATTATCCCTGCTGGCGGACAAGCAACGTTTGAACCGCCTAGAGCGGGCGAGGATTTGTTTCTCTATGTGGTCAATGGTAATGGGGTTGCCAATGGTGTGCTGCCAGCAACAGACCTTGGCGTCTATGATGTGATGCTGGCAACGCCGAATGCAACGAGCCCAACGCTAATTGCTGGCGATGCGCCGCTAAACTTTTTATCGTTTTACTTACCATCGTTTCTTGGCTCAGCGTCTTAGTGGGTAGAGCGCTGTACCTTGCAGATATTCCAATCTGTCTTTTAGCGACGCCGCTTGAAAAGACTTTGTTTCAAGGTAACTTCATGTGGTCTTTTACCGGCATTCGCGTCCAAGACCCGCCATGCGTAGTCTAGCGACTTTGAACTGAGACGCTGCTTATCTAGAGCCTGCAGTTTAGCCGTGAGTGTAGTGGAACAATACAGGCTAGCTTTTTAGATGCCGAACCATGCTGTCTAAGGCATTGAAATAACTATGGCGTCCAAAGCCAGCGATGACTCCTAAACACACCGCCGACAGTACAGACGTATGCCGGAATTCCTCCCGTGCATGCACGTTGGAAATGTGCAATTCAATTACTGGCACATCTATTGAACTAATTGCATCACGAATGGCAATACTGTAATGAGTATAGGCCCCAGGATTCATTAGTATGCCGTCAGCCCAATGGCGTGCGTCCTGCACCGCAGTCACAATTTCCCCTTCAATATTCGACTGAAAGTCCCGCAGCGTAACACCATGTGTGTCTGTCGCGTAGCTGCTGAGCGCAGCGACCAATTCAGAGAGCGTTTCAGAGCCATAAATTTCCGGCTCACGCGTCCCCAACATATTCAAATTCGGCCCGTTGATTAGCAAAATGTTCATAGCTGTGAGTTTACCCTAAAGTTGGTATTACAGCGTTTTAGACCGAGATTTTCTCCGAATTTATTGTTACTGCGTGCTCCTTGCAATGTTGTTGATAGTAACTATCTAGCACGCCTTTGTTGTTAGTTATTTAGTGTGGAGTTGTTCTTAGCAGGCGTTAAAACGTATTCCATTTTATGACTTATAATTCATAACGGCGTTCTAACAGATAGAGCGCTACCTCGTTGTATTCAATTACGTGTTTCGCAAAAACTAAGGACTAGGTGCAACGTTTTTTGCGGAACCAATTGTAAAAATCAGAGCGGCAGATGACCTTTTCAAGGCCGCTTTGTTTTACACCACCACACTAACTAAATGACTTTTTATATCTCTAATGCGTTTTCGCTGAACATGTTGCCTAAAAACAAGATGCCAAGCGGGAAGTCATGCCAAATTACATTTCAAACCCTCACCTTAGACGATGTGCAGAACTTGCTGGCTGATAAATATGTGTCAGTTGTTGGCCATGAAAACACCGCGCGTCTATTGTCTACATTGACCGGACATTCGATTAGATTCAATCGTCAATCCATTACGCTTGCGTTTCCAGAAGACCGCCTAATTGTGGGGCAATATTCAGGACCGCGACTGCCAGAAGATTCAATGGCTCTCCCGAAAGGTGCATCTGTAAAGTGGTGGCTTGTGGAGGGACATCCTGCTTAGATAACCAAATAACCTTTCAACTTCTATGAATCGAGTATTTATTGCAACTGTTGGGCTAACGCCGCAAGTCGTGACGCTAGCCTTTGATGAACTGTTACAAGAAAATGTGAAATTTACTGAGCTTTGCATTATCCACACGGAAGCCAGTAACCCGCACCGCCCAGATGGCTCAGCAAACCTTATGCATCAGTCTATGCAACGCATTGATGCTGAGTTCACTGTTTTAGAAGATCTTCCTGCACCGCGCTTCGAATGTCGGCAGCGCGTTCGTTACCAACCCCCATGGGCCAAAACTGCATATGAGCTTGTGTTGCGTAAAGTTTGCGTGCGTAAAGTAGAGCAGGGTGGGTATGTTGCCTGCCAAGATGCCAATACAAGAGTGGACGCAAAAGCTGCGTTCAACACAATTTTCCAGACCGTGCGCAAATACAAAGCGCGGATGTGGGAGGTGCATTTTTGCATTGCTGGTGGGCGTAAAAGTATGGGCGCTTTCGCGATGGGGGCAGCGCAGCTACTCTTTGACCAAAACGATGGGCTGTACCATCTGATGTCAACCGAAGAATTTGAACGAACGAAAGCGATGCATGAAGAGACCCGCTTCGACCTCGCTGATATCATCAAAATTCCGGTAATTTTTCTTGGCTCAATTGCACCGCAGCTGACGCGCCTGCTTAGTGGCGGCGACCCGTTTGATGCAGTTGCCACACAAGATGACTACATGCTGTTTGCCGACACGTCACTAAAAGACGACTATGTTGCGATGCTAACGCCTGAACAGCAAGATATGCTGCGCTTGGTGACGTATGGATTTACGAACCAAGAAATTGCGGATCAAATTGGAATGGCATCCTCCACGGTCGCCAACAACTTACCCGTCATCTTTGATAAATATTTTGATCATATAGGCAGGCTGCCAGAAGACCTTGGCACAACAAAGTCGCAGCGTAAA
>JAHDBS010000375.1 GCA_020630225.1 Anaerolineales bacterium
TATCCGCTGTCTCTTAGACCTTATCCAGTCCTCCCATGCGACGTACCAAGTTCTCAATACGCCGGAACAAGAAATGTGCAGCAAGTAGATAGCCAATTGCGAGGGCGAACATCCACAGTAGGTTTCCAGCAACATTGCTGCTTAGCGGCGGCAAGCCAGCGTTGACGGTCTGGGCTAAGGTGTCATTGGCCCACGTGGTGGCTAATCCAAATGAAAATGGACGTGTCCAAAGCGGTAGCGTGGTAATTGGAAATGTGAGCCCCGACAGAATAAAAATCGGATAGTTCAACACCTGGGCCATGTTGCCCGCGGCACGGGTTAGCATAAATAGCGTGCCGATGAGCAGCCCGAGGCAGGTCATTGCGAAGATCGCGAGTGCCAGACTAGCGATAAATAACCCTGGCCGTTCGATGCCAATGGAGACCCGGAATACCAGCACGCCAGTTAGAAATGTTACAAAGATCGACAGCCCCGACGCTAGTGCGTTAGAAAGGCTTTTGCCAAACAAGACTAGTTCAATGGAAGAGGGAGACGCTAAGAGGAGTTCTAGTGTGTTGCTCCGACGTTCGCCATCCACAATGAACCCACTACTCCAAAGGTTAGCGTTCCAGACGCCAATCATGCCAGCTCCGATGATGCCGTAGACAGACAAGTCCTGCTTGCCAGCAAACCGATATAACCCAACGGTTAGGAGTGTAAACAAGACTGGCTGCACAAATAGCACGAATTGAAATGAATTATGCGTGAGGCGATCACGCATCTGCATTTTGAACGCGCCGACAATAATCCGCCATGTGTTTTGGATCATGCGTCGGCCTCCATCATTTTGATGTAAGCGTCTTCCAATGTCGGTTGCCGATTGGTGACTTTCTTGACGCGAATATCGCCCAAGCAGGCTAAGAAGTCTTGCACGTGTGAGGCACCATCGCGGGCTTGAATTTCCAACAGTTGCGTTTGATCGCGCGTTTTGATGTTGACGGTGGAAACCGCATCATGAGCGCGTAAGGCATTCACCATTTCTGCAGAAGCCCCATAGCATTCCACTTCTACGACTTCTAAGTCCGCAACGATGTCTTTCATCGCCTTGGGCGTGGCAATTTGCAGGATTTTGCCCTTCTTCAGCACAGCAACTCGATCGCAAAGCTCATCCATTTCAAACATATAGTGCGACGTGAGGAAGATGGTTTTACCAGCGGCTTGCAACTCACGAATAACCAAGCGTAGATCACGGGCAGCGACGGGATCTAGCCCAATGGTGGGTTCATCCAAAAACAAAATATCTGGATCATGAATGAGGCCGCGGGCAATATGCAGACGTTGCTTCATCCCGCGGGAGTAACCTTCGACGCGTTCGTTTTCACGTCCAGACAGCCCAACGCGTTTCAATAGTTGCGGAATGCGTTCTTTAGCAACGGCTGGCGGGACTTTATACAAGCTGGCAAAGTATTCCATGTTTTCTTGACCAGAAAGCCGCCAGTAGAGACCGCGTTCACCACCAAAAATAATCCCAATGCGCGGGCGTAATTTTGCAAAATCCTTGGCGACATCTAACCCTAAAACTTCTGCGCGTCCTGAAGTCGGCAGCAGAATGGTGGTCAGGATTTTTGTCAGCGTGGTTTTCCCAGCACCGTTTGGCCCGAGTAAGCCAAATAGTTCGCCGTGTGGCACGCTAAGTGAAACGTCATTTAGCGCGGTGATGGTGTTGTGGGTGCGTTTGAAAACGCCTTTTGAACTAGTGTAAGTGCGGCCAATGTTCTCGACCACAATAGCATTTTGCGTGGACACGATCGATCTACCTCCCGTTGATTGATCAATGACTTGATCTTAGCAGGCTCTGTGTGACAAGGGTTTATGTAATGTAGCTAACGTTTATTGACAAGGTAGTGTGCGTTTAGGTTGCGCAGGGGAAATAATAAATAACGTCAAACGGGTAACAAGTAATTGTGAATGACTGCGCTGGCAGCGGTCATTCACAATTAACAGTTATCAGTTCAACAGTTAACAATTATTCCGCTCTATAATCTGCGCCTATGTCCTCACAGTCGCAATTCACTATTCTCGCTGCGATGCTAATCATCGATAGCATGCATTTGATTTTTGGTCGGATGCTGGCGTTTCTTATGCCGCCCGTTGTGAGTGGGTTTTACGTGATGCTGTTGGCAATTACGCAGCTGGCTGTGTATATGTGGTGGACAGGGAAAACTGACTTTAGTGTCTTTCGCGCGCACTGGCGTTTCTTTGCCGCAATTGGATTTTTAGTGGCTGGCGCGACTGTCTTTAGCTACTTGTCTGTGTCCTACATTGATGCTGGAACAGCTTCATTATTAGGGCGCATGTCAACCGTGATTACACTTGCACTCAGCTACTTTTGGCTGCGTGAAGAGTTGTCTAAACAAGAGCTGTTAGGTGCTGCCTTCTGCATTCTGGGTGCATTCGTGATTAGTTTTCGCGGCAGCGATGTCTTACAACTTGGCACACTGTTTGTGCTGGCTGCGGTCACGTTCTATTCATTGCACATCGCCATTGTGAAGCGTTACGGCGAAGACATGGATTTCCTCAATTTCTTCTTTTGGCGCGTATTCATGACGGCCTTTTTCCTAGTCCTGTTTGTGGCCGGCACAAATGCATGGCAGTTACCTCCTAGTCCTTACGCTTGGCTGATTTTGATCATTACGGCCTTGGTTGACGTGGTGATTAGTCGTATTTTGTATTACTGGGCACTGCGCCAAATGCGCTTAGGTATTCATACTATCGTGCTCACGCTGACCCCCGTGCTAACTATTCTGATTGCGCTCATCTTTTTTCAAGAGCAGCCAGAATTACGCGGCCTCATTGGTGGGGCGATTGTGCTGCTTGGCATTGTGATTGTGGCACTGGCACAGCAGCGGAAGACATTGATGACAGACTAGATTGCGCGAGTTTGATATACACTGCGTTACACAGACACCTAATCCCTACGAAATTCAAAGATGTTCTTAACTGACCGCATGATACGATGGTTGCCATTATGGCTGTTGCCTCAAACTCTGCATCATCTAAAAAGAGCCAGCGCATGACTACGCATCAAAATTCTGCAGCCCGCTTTGGCACGTTCGCAGGTGTATTTACCCCTAACGTTCTAACCATTCTTGGGCTAATTCTATTTCTACGCATTGGCTATGTGACCGCCTATGCTGGGCTATGGCACACGCTGCTGATTGTCGCAATTGCAAACGCGATCTCGCTGCTGACTGGGCTGTCACTGTCGGCAATTTCCACCAGCATGGAAGTCAAAGCCGGTGGCGATTACTACATGATCTCCCGCTCGCTTGGCTTAGAAATTGGCGGCGCAATTGGGATCCCGCTCTACCTGTCACAGGCAATTTCTGTGGCGTTTTACATCATCGGTTTTACCGAGTCACTGCGTAGCCTAGCATTTTTTGCCGCTTTTGATCCGCGCCTGATCTCGGTTGCTGTGGTGGCGCTTTTCATTGTTATTGCTTGGATTGGGGCCGACTTCGCGATCAAAATTCAGTTTGTGATTTTGGGTGTGTTGGTCTCGGCGCTGATTTCCTTCTTTGCTGGTGGTTGGACCACTATTTCAGAACCTATTTTGGCCCCAGCCTATAAAGATGGCATTTCGTTCTGGGTCGCATTTGCGATTTTCTTCCCGGCTGTTACGGGGATCAACGTTGGGACGAGCATGTCAGGGGATCTCAAAGACCCGAACACCTCCATCCCCCGCGGCACGATTGCCTCAATTGTTGTCACTTCGATCATCTACTTTGCGGTTGTAATCTGGTTCGCATTTCACGCCCCAGATCGACAATTGCTGATTGATGACAGTATGTACATTCAGCAAATCTCGCTCATTCCGGCGCTCATTTTGGCAGGGGTTTGGGCGTCTACGCTGTCATCCGCGTTGGGAAGTATTGTTGCAGCGCCACGGACCCTGCAAGCGATTAGTAAAGACACCGTGTTACCCAAGTGGATGTCTTCCAACTTAGGCCACGCGACTGAACCACGCATGGCGGTGTTAGTCACTGGCGCAATTGCATTGGTCGTGATTGCCCTCGGTGATCTCAATGCAGTCGCGCCGATTATTGCGATGTTCTTCTTGAATACGTATGGCATCACCAACTTTGCGGCGGGCATTGAAAAGTTAGTCGGTAACCCTAGCTATCGGCCACGGTTCAACATTGCTTGGTACTGGTCAATTCTGGGTGCCATTAGCTGCTACGTGACCATGTTCCTGATCGATGCAACTGCAACAGTGTTTGCGATTGTGACCTCGATTGCGATCTACATCTACATTCAACGCAAGTCGCTGACCCGTACTTGGGGTGACGTTCGTTCTGGGATGTGGTTTGCACTAGCGCGTTATGCACTGCTGCACTTAGAAGCTAAGCCGCTTGCCGCCAAAAATTGGCGACCAAACTTGATGGTGTTTATTGGGCAGCCAAGTCGGCGCTTGCCATTGGCAGAAGTTGCCAAGTGGCTCAGTCAAGGGAAAGGGATTGTCACCTTCTTCCATCTGATTGTGCGCAGCGTGAGCGGTGGCGAAAGCGCCCAGCAACTGCGCGACACGGCCATCAAAAACATCAAAGGCTTTATCAAAGAGCATCGCCTGAATGCCTTTGCCGAAGCCGAGGTAATGCCAGACTATCACTCTGGCGTGACCACCATTGCCCAAGCGCATGGCATCGGACGATTAGAGTCAAACACAATTTTGCAGGGCTGGAGCGGTACGTCTGAAGGGCGTGTTGC
>JAHDBS010000376.1:0-342 GCA_020630225.1 Anaerolineales bacterium
TGACCGCCTTCATTAGAGTGTCCGGTTGGATAAACACCCACAAACTCACCTGCATCAATCAGCCCACTTAGTTCACGATTGCGTGTGAATTGCACACCCTGTCCCCGCGCGCCATGAAACGCAAATACAAGCGGATAGTTCCGATTAGGGTCAAGCGTACTTGGGAGTTGAACAAATACCCGACGCTGAACAGGCACACCGCTAATTTGCTGCGTGATAACAATTTCATTTATCCCGGGCGCAAACGCATTTGTCGCAGCAGATATTGCTGTTTCTGCAACCACTTCGGTGGCCACTTCTGTAGCTATTGCAGCGGTAGGCGCTTCTTCTACCGCAGCTGTT
>JAHDBS010000376.1:352-3548 GCA_020630225.1 Anaerolineales bacterium
AGTCCCACTTGTGCGGAAAAAGTCCCAAATGGTTGTGTACAACACCTGATTAGCCGCTGCCCCACGCAGGCCACCATGCTCCATTCCCTTTACAATCAAATATTGCACTTTGTGTCCGTCTGTACAGTTACCAAAGGTCACGGAATCGATAGTGTAATCAGTCCAATTCAATCCGACTTGTGTTGGGGTTAGACTACAACCAAACTGACTTGCCCAATTCTCTGCGCTAGCTTGAGCCGACAAAAAGTTACCTACCCGCGACTCACCGCCATTTACTGGAATAAGCTGGTCACTGTCACCGCTAAGTTGAAATACGGACACCGCCTGCGGCGCAACAAGATCACCAGTGCTCACCAATTGCTGGCTCACGATTGGCGCAATCGCAGTGAAATGTGAGGTTGACTTCGCAGCTAGATTGACAAATCCTGCCCCGTTTGAAATTCCAATGCCATAAACACGCGTCAAATCCAACTGTTGATATTGCTCAAGCGTTGCTAAGACAAGGCTCAAAAACTCAATATCATTCGCATCAGTCGGTTCAGTGCTGACATTCCAAAACCCACCTTCTCCGCCAGCATTTGAATAGCCTTGCGGATAGACACCAACAAATTCGCCTGCATTGATGAGTGTGCCCAGCTCTTGATTTTGCGTAAACTGGCGCGCCTGCCCACCCGCGCCGTGAAAGGCAAACACAAGCGGATAGTTACGGTTAGGATCAATCGTTGTCGGGAAGTGCACCAGCACAGACCGCTGTACCGCTTGACCATTTATCTCTTGTGCAATCGTCAGTTCATTCAGGCCCGCATTAAATGCGTTAATAGCCGGAATTGGTGTTGGTTCAACTGGTTCTGGCGACGGGGTTATCTCTGTAGAGACCAAGGTTGGCACCGCCGTTGGCGGTACGGTCGGAACCACCGTTGCTGGCAAAGTGAGAATTACATTTTGAACTGGTGTTGCGGTGAAAGAGGACGGTGGTGCAGTGGACTGAGGTGGAAGATTAGCCGGGCTTGTTTGCGAGACGGTAGAGCAGGAACTCACGGCCAGCAAACTAAGCGCGCCAATATAAATGGCTATTTGTTTCATGTAACGCCCATTGTAGCGTGCAGCACACACAGATTGCGCAAACCTTTTGTACTGCCCTGACTAAACAAAATCGCTGGTGTTCCACAAAAGTCAGTTATCGTTGGAACACACACATCTTCACCGCACATTTAACACTGATGTTTATTCGCATCTAATCTTGAGCGCATAGAATCAGGAGGTAACATTTTCAAATAGGAGTTCCCTCATATGATGACGTGGAAAGACATTCTGGCCTATGCTGATAGCGGCGGCCCAACCCCTCCAACGCGAGTAGAAAAAACAGAAGCAGAGTGGCGGGCACAACTCACCCCTGAAGCATTTCGGGTCACGCGCCAACACGGAACCGAGCGCGCATTTAGTTCAGAAATGTGCAGCCTATTCACCCCTGGTGAATATGGTTGCGTTTGCTGCAACACCCTGCTTTTTGATGCAAATGAAAAGTTTGAGAGCGGGACAGGCTGGCCGTCCTTTACGCAGCCCGTTGCCGAAAATGTTGTGGCCTATCACAAAGACACCAGCTTCGGCATGATCCGTATTGAAGCCTTATGTAGCGTCTGTGACGCGCACCTTGGGCATGTCTTCCCAGACGGCCCCGCCCCGAGTGGGTTACGCTACTGCATGAATGCCGTGGCATTGGAAAAGTCAAAAGACGCATAAGTAACACGGCGTAGATTTTCGTCAAAATAAAAAAGCACGGACTGTAAATCACAATCCGTGCTTTCTGTAAAATCTGTGGTTCTATATGGCAATTAGTATTCGCGGCGCCGCGCGAGTTGGAAGCCAAACACCCCGCCAACAATACCACCAATGATGTGACCAAATTGTGAAATCATGTCTGGTGTAAAGCTTTGCAGAAACTCCCGCCCAAGAAACACTAAGACAACCAAAACAAATGAAAGCGGAATTGCATTACGCTCAACGTTCACTACAGATGCGAGCGTAATAAACGCAAAGACCACCCCACTTGCACCTAGCAACCCAGAAGAGAACAGCAGTGCATTCAGCACGCCCGTTACAACAGCGGTGACAACAATCACCCAGATCATCATCTCGCCGCCATACTTTTCTTCCAGAATAGGCCCCAATAGCAAAATAAAAATCAGATTACTGAACAGGTGCCCAAGGTCAGCATGACCAAGCACATGCGTCCCCAATCGTAAGTAATGCAGCGGATTAGTTGATAACAACGTTGCAGGCGCTGAGAAAAACCAGCTCACAAAGCCGGGAAATACTGTTGCCCCCAACACATATACAGCTATGCAAGCCAAAGCAAAGGTAAGTACGACGGGGGAGTTGTAATGGACTCTCAATTTCATCAGGGTAAATCGTGGACACCACCCACGCGTTTGGTGTAAATCAGAGTGTTGTTATGGTGTACTACGTCCAAGTCACACAGAAGTTGCTAACAAACACTTTTGCCACACTCAGTAGCAATCGCTAGACACCAACACAACAGTTTACAGATAATATACTGCACACCATATGCAGTGACTATCTTGCAATCTTGGATATCTCGCTTAACCCTTGAGGACAACATGACGCAGCCTTTCTTTTCCAGCCCCATCACAAACACAGACCCAGCCGTCGCCGATATTCTGCAGCGCGAAGCCAAACGGCAAGTTGATCAGATTGAGCTGATTGCCTCAGAAAACATTGTCAGTCAAGCCGTAATGGATGCCTTAGGTGCACATATTACGAATAAAACAGTTGAGGGCTATCCCGGCAAGCGCTTCCATGGCGGTGCAAAAATTGTCGATGAAGTCGAACAGCTCGCCATCGATCGTGCCTGCGAATTGTTTGGCGCAACCTATGCCAACGTCCAGCCCCACTCAGGCTCTCAGGCCAATTTGGCCGTGTTCGTGAGCTTGCTCAAACCGGGCGACACCGTGCTGAGTATGTCCCTTGCTGCTGGCGGTCACCTTAGCCATGGTGCTAACCCAAACCTCTCTGGCAAATGGTTCAACATTGTGTCATATGGCGTACATCCAGACACAGGGCAAATTGACTATGACCAAATGGCAGCACTGGCCGAAGAGCATCAGCCCAAGTTGATTATTGCGGGCGGCTCAGCCTATCCACGCACGATTGACTTTGAACGCATGGCTGCCATTGC
>JAHDBS010000376.1:3648-4732 GCA_020630225.1 Anaerolineales bacterium
CGCGCCTTGGCAAACACGTTGATAGACGCTGGCTTTGACGTGGTGTCTGGCGGCACTGACAATCACCTCATGTTGGTAGATGTACAAGCCGCCGGAATTACAGGGGATCAGGCGGAAAAAGTGATGGAGTTCGCTGACCTCACCTGTAACAAGAACCCATTGCCCGGTGATCCAACGAACCCGATGAAATGGCGCGGTGTACGCTTAGGCGTTGCTGCTGCAACCACACGCGGCATGCAAGAGGCTGAGCTCATTGAGATTGGGAAAATTCTAAGCAAAATTTGGCATGCCGCGGATGGCTATTCTGTAGCTGACACGACCATTGCCGAAACAAAAGCTGCTGTTGCAGCGCTGTGCCAGCGTTTTCCGACCTATCCGCTGGACTAAGCCATACCCGTTACCAAATCTTCCACCATGGCTTCTTCTTAGCAAGCGGCTGATCTAATCCAGAAACTGGTTCGGTAGGTTCATCGCGCTTATTACGATCCATCATATCGTGTAAAACTTGCAGGCCAGCATCCATTGTCGCCTGAGTAGTTCCGCGATCAGGAATAACTAGCGGATAAAAGGTCCCTTTTAGCAACGACTCTTTTGTGCCGCCCTGTTCTAGCACTTGAATGATGATGTTTGCTTCGGCGCTATAAAAGCTAACCTGTCGCACTTCTTCTTCAGAAAGTGTCTCCCAAAGACGTCCTGCAAGTGCACGTCCACGTGAATATGCAGGAATAGACATCAATGGCACATTGGTTTCAATTGTGCCATCACGTCGTGCGCGAATACAGGTTTCCGGAAATCGCTTGCTAATGTCAGCAAAATATTCTCGAGTAAATGCAATTGTTGAAATACCTTCAACTTCATACACCAAGTCTGGATCAAACCCAAGCTTGATCATTTCGATAAGCAGATCATCAACATCATTATGCTTAGCGTAATTCTCAGCAAAATAATGAATGGCGCGATCCACTTCAGCTTGCTTTTCTAATTCACCTGTTCCTGGGGTAAATTCAAATACTGCAAATGACATCACATACCCGCCAACTGGGGCCTCAATGCCTGCCGGCCAATTAGGTTCGATATGCGCTAC
>JAHDBS010000377.1 GCA_020630225.1 Anaerolineales bacterium
CCTTGCTGAGCTTGCGAAGCATCCACCCGATTTTGAGAATTCAAATAGACCTTGGTGCATTTGACGGAATTTTTGCCAAATGCGCGCGCATAATTTAATAATTCTAAGATCTGGATGTTTTGGCCCTACTCCGCTCAGCAAGGAGTTCAGCTGTTTCTAAACACTTTCTAAGGGGTATTTTTCGGAGGAGCTTGTGGCAATTAGCGGCGACTGCGCGCTTTAAGTTCTCGCCACCAAGCCAATGCGCGATAGCGATAACGACGGCGCAGGTTTAGATAGAACCCAAAGACAAGCGCAATGCTGCTGGTGAGCAAGATGCCGCGTAACAGTGCTTCAGTAAACGGTTGCAGTGCAACAGAAACGGCGGAAGGCGCTGTGGCTTCTGGCAAATCATCAATGGCGAGTTGCAATGGTGTTGCAGTAGGCGCAACTTGGGCAATAGTGATGGTTGTAGCTGTAGGAGTCGGCGTTACAGGGAGTGGTGTTGCGGTTGCAGTTGGCACTGGTGTTGCCAGCACTAAAGGCGCGTCATTACCAACGCTGACGTTAGTGAGTAAATACTCTGTCGAATTGTTTGCTGTGTCAAAGACACGCAGCCGCACCATGTAATTGCCATCATTGATGCTTGTGGTGTCCCATAAAAATAACTCTGAATTGACCCGTGCTGTGCTTTCACTGGTGAGTAAGAACCATGTGTTGGTCGGGTTTGGATCATACCCAAAGCTGATTTCATAGCGTGAGAAGTTAGCGACATCGCTGGTGCCAATGATTGGTACAGTGCCGCGCAGTTGTGTGCCGGGTAAAGGGGCAGAGATAGTTGGCTGTTGCTGCGCATAACTAGCTGTGTTTGGCAGCAAAATGATTGTTAACAAAAACAGTGCGTAATACGCAAGGCGTCGGCCAGAGTTCTGGCCACGCAATACGCAATACGCACTATTTAGAAATTTCACAATAAATATGTGGTGCGCTTATTCTGTTGGCAGACCTGCTGCAATCCAGCCTAGAGTGCCACCGGCAACGTTATACAGCTTTTTGACGCCTTGCTTACCTAAGAATTCTGCGGCTTGTTGGCTGCGGCCACCAGAGCGACAAATGATAATTGTAGGGGCATCGGCATCAAAATCTGCGGCATGTTCAGGAACGGTGCCTAACGGAATGAGCTCTGCATTTGGAGCATGTCCACTTGCATATTCATGTGGCTCACGTACATCCACAAAACGGAACGAATCGCTTGTTGCCAACATGGCTTCGGCTTCTGCGGGCAAAATTTGTTCAATGTCTCCCATTCCTACGGGTAAACCATTTGCTTCCCATTCTGCAAAGTCAGCAACCAAGTAACCGGCAACTGCAGGGAAACGCATAGCTGCCAATTGCGTGGCGGCAGCTTGCCCACTGTCAGCGTCCGCGCTGAACACAATAATTGTTTGACGTGGTGACAGCAGCATTGGAGACCGATCTTGCAAAATGGCGGTCGGAATGTGAATTGCGCCAGGAACATGCTTTGCAACGTAGTCACTGTTATCGCGAATGTCAACAACGACACCATTGTTTTGGATCGCTTGAATTGCACTTTGAAGAGAAAGTTGAGTTGTCATAAAAGGAATTATATAGTGTCCGCTGTGACGATATCGAAATAGCTTGTATATGGGAAGTCTGAGCCAATGCGCTCAAGCTCTGCTTGGCAGAAAGCATCAATTTGAGCTTGCTGGGCTTGACTGAGTAGGCTGCCTGAATTGCCACTTTTCCCCTCGCGTAACATTAATGGTGGTGCAAACAGCTTACCCATCTTAGGAAAATTAGGTTCAAATTTGTCATGCATTGCTTTCATGTAGGCGAACTCACTTTGGCGCACAATGCTTGCATGTTGGGTGTCAGTCAATTCGACGCCCATAAAATTTGCAATTTGCGAGATGGCTGCCCTTAAGTCGCGTTTCATGTCTTCAAATTGCATCAGCATGACGTTGGGCTGATTTCGCCACTCCCAGTAACTGCTCATGTGTTTCGCCCAAGAGCCAAACAAAAATTGATTGTTCAAAAAACGGGTAAGCCATTGCTCTACAGTAAATTTCGCGTTGGTGACAGCCAAAATTCCGGTGCCGAAAAAGTAACTTGAGACAAAGACATCTTTTGGGTCGCGGAAAACAACAATATATTTGGCGTGCGCATTATATGGAACAAACTCTGCTTCAAGGTGCGTTTTGATGCCGCGTAATTGTGTCGGTGTATCCAGATAAGTGGCTTTATGTTTTAGCTTGGCCTGAATGCTGGGCATGGGCGCGTCTGGCCAAGGGATGACGTCATGAATATGCTCAAATTCAGGCTGCTCACCCAAATTTGTAATGAGATTCACAATTTGCATGGTCCAGTTTGTGCCGCTTTTGGCATAAGTGCAAATGAACACATCATGTTTTGTTGCAGAGTAGTTTCCAAATGCTTGGCGTTTGACAAACGGGCTATTTGGGAATTTCTGCAAGACGTTGGCTAACACATTGCGTAACCCCAGCCGACCTAAGATGTTGATCATCAGCATGGAAGGGAGCATCTGCAAATAGCCTTTTTTCATCATAATCTCCTGAAAATAACCTCTCTAACTTGCTAAGACGACTTTTGTCGTAGCTGTGAAATAGTGCGGCTGTTACGCTTATTCCAGCGAAAACAAAGCCGTAAATTCGGAAGGCGAGGTTATGTTTAGTACCATACCAGAGTTAGCTGTTGAGCAAAGTAGAACGGCCATATTGACTGCGCAAACGTTACCGCGAGCGCTACAGCAGTGGCATAAAACCGAAGCCCAAATCTGGGCCAAGATTGTGTTATTGCATGGCACTGCACGTTATGAAGTGCAAGGGTCTGCAGACAACATCGAGGCTCAGCAACTTTCTCCCGCTGTAGTGGGGATTATCGTGCCATTGCAATACCATCGGATATTGCCTGCTGCGGATGCCCAGCTTCAGATTATTTTTTATCGCGAGACATACGCTAGTGCTGCTGTGTAATGTTGCGTCGCATTCTTCAACATGCATTCTGTTTCACATTTGTTTGGATTGGAATGCTCATCGCGATTAGCTTCGTAGAAGCGCCGCTTAAATTCCAAGCGCCATCAGTAACCTTAGCAATTGGGCTTGAAATAGGCTACCTTGTCTTTCATGCACTCAATGTTGCTGAACTCCTGTTTGCAATTGTGTTAATGATGAGCATGCGGAGTCATATAGCGTCTCGTCAAACGACACGCGTTGGGCTGTTTGTCATCACAATGCTGTTGATGCAAACAGTGTTGTTGTATACGGTGCTGGACACGCGCACCTTAGCTATCATCAATGGGCAATCTGTGCCGGATGCGCCTTATCATCTGATCTACATTGGACTGGAATGCATAAAGCTAATTGCGCTCTTCAAATTAGGTCAGTCGCAAATTCAAGATTACACGGCACAACTTAGACTAGGGGCACAACATGGCTGACATTCAAACGGAAGCAGATGTGAGATTGCTTGTCGAAGCGTTTTATCAACGTGTGGCTGCTGATCCAATGCTAGCCCCTGCATTTTTAGAGGTCACACAGATTGAGTGGGCGACGCATTTGCCACGGATGGTGCAATTTTGGGAAGCGATCTTGCTGCAGAAGCAGGGCTATCGCGGCAATCCTTATTTGAAGCATGCAATGTTGAAGCAAAAGATGCCGCTAACCCCAGACCACTTCACGCATTGGGTCTCTGTCTTTGGTGCGACTGTAGATGCGTTGTTCATTGGCGAACGTGCTGACTTTGCGAAACAGAGTGCAGCACAAATGGGGCGTGGGCTTGTTCACAATCTCTTTGGTGGGGTAAAAGTCTTCACCCCAAACTTATGAGCGTACCAATTCTTGTAAGGCGGCTTTGTCAGTAATGTGTAATTTGTCACGATCTAACCTGAGCATGCCGGCATTGCGTAAATCGCGTAAGGCGCGTCCGGCAACGTCACGCACTGTGCCAAGGTAAGCTGCGATTTCGTCTTGTGACCAAACGCGACGATCGAGGGTGCCGTTCGCGTCGCAAGACTGCAAAAGAAATAAGGCTAAGCGCTGTTTGACAGACAGAAATGTCAAATGCGCTACGCGCTGTGAAAGGTGGCGCGCGTGTGCGGCTAAATTAGTAATAATGACATCATTCAACGCTGGAAAGCGATCTCTTAGGCGTCGCATAGCGTTAGGACGCAATACCCAAAGCGTTGTGTGGTCAAGAGCCGTCAAACTTGCCGGGTTAGGGCCGTGATCAACGGCTGAGACTTCGTTACAATAGTCGCCAGCTTCGAGCTGATACAAAATTTGTTCGCGACCATCAGCAGACGTGCGATAGACCTTGCATAGCCCGGTTGCAACCAAATGTAACCCTGCGCCAGCATCACCTTGGAAAAAGATGATCTCGTTTGGCTGATACGTTTGCACTTGAAATTCGTCAGCAACAACTGCTAAGTCGGGCTGCTCAAATGTTTTGAAATAGGGCAGCTGGCGTAGTAAAGATTGATTTTTCTCACTGAATAAGATTTTTGCCATAGCGCAGAATATTAGAGACTTTGCCAGTTGCGACAAGTGACTACCCAGAGTCTATACAAAAGTTGCACAAATTCGCACAGATTTCCCGCATTTTGCGAATGCCTTCCTATATATGTGAATATATGAGAAGAACACATGAGGGCACCCTGCGCTTGCTTGCAGGAATCTTGTCAGAGGGATAAAATGTGATTGTGAGTTTGTTC
>JAHDBS010000378.1 GCA_020630225.1 Anaerolineales bacterium
GCATTACAGTTGACCAGCTACCGCTTTTGAATAAACCGCTAGGATTTGCAACTCGCAATATTGCTTCCATAATCTCATCACAATCAATGCATTTTTGATCGATTAGATATGCTCACATCGATCTTTACTCACTCTGGAAGAGGAACCAAATGTCATTCAAATCTATAGTTGTAATTCTGCTGTCAGGCCTAATGCTGACCTTAGCAGCATGCAGCACCGCAGAAGCACCGGCAGAACCTGTTGAAACAGACACGCTCGTCATTTATTCAGGTCGAAAGGAAAGCTTAGTTGGGCCGCTAATTGAACAATTCGAAGCTGAAACAGGCATCAACGTAGAGGTTCGTTGGGGTGGCACTGGCGAAATCGCAGCGCTGCTAATGGAAGAAGGCGCCAATTCACCAGCAGATATCTTTTTTGCACAAGATCCTGGCGGTTTAGGCGCGGTTGCGAATGCAGGATTACTTACAGAGTTACCAGCCGATATTCTCAATCAAGTACCAGAGAATTTCCGCTCAAATGACAACCAGTGGGTTGGGATTTCTGGGCGAGCCCGAGTCATTGTGTATAACACAGACGCCATCAGCGACCCAAGCACAGAACTCCCACAAGACATTTGGGACTTCACAAGCCCAGAATGGAAAGGCAAGATTGGGTGGCCTCCAACCAACGGTTCATTCCAAGCAATGGTGACCGCAATGCGTGCGGAATGGGGTGAAGAAAAGACGAAAGAATGGCTGCAAGGCATTCAAGCTAACGAGCCAATTGTCTATGAAAAGAACACGCCAACAGTTGCTGGCACTGCTGCGGGCGAAGTTGAAGTTGGCTTTGTAAACCACTACTACTTGTATCGGTTTTTGGCAGAAGAAGGCGATGGCTTTGCAGCCCGCAACCACTTCCTAGCTGGCGGAGGCCCCGGCTCCCTATTGATGGTCGCTGGTGCAGGCATTATGGAAAGCAGTGCTAATCGCATCAATGCTGAAAAATTCATCAACTACATGCTGTCCGCAGACGGCCAACAATACTTCACAGACTCAACGTATGAATACCCAGTGATTGATGGTATTGAAACCGTAGAAGGCTTGCCTCCACTTGCAGACCTAACCGGCAACGCATTAGATATTGATGTTTCTGAATACTCAGACTTAGCTGGCACCGTCGAAATGCTAGGCGAATTGGGGATCTTGCCGTAACGCCCCATAAACAACAAAGCGGGGTTCTTTTTGAGACATTGATCTTGAGAAGAACCCCGCTTTGCCATTAAGTGTCCGCAATTTCGCTATTGCCCAACTATTTTATATACCGCCCCTCCAACATAGTCGACAACGTAAACCTCACCAGCTTCATCTTCACCAAACGAACTCACAAACAAACCAGACTCAGCAAGTGTTGTTGTCTGTAAACTCCCTGGTGCCACTTCACGTAAGCCCCAGATTGTCCCTGTACAGTAGTCACTGTAGAGATAAGTACCATACAAGCTAGGTGACTCAATCCCACGGTAGACGTACCCACCAGTAACTGAGCAGCCTAGACTGTGGTCATATTCAGCAATTGGCGCGAGATATGGAGCGGGATCACACTTCCCTGCCCCTTGGTAACAGTGTGACCCTTCCAAGACATTCCAGCCTAAGTTCAACCCACCAACGCCGGCTGGGATCAAACTAACTTCTTCATATTCGTTTTGACCAACATCAGCCACAAATAAATTACCAGTCGCACGATCAAAGCTGAAACGCCAAGGATTGCGCAAGCCAGTTGCCCAGACTTCTGGCGCACCGCCACCTTGCGCGTAAGGATTGGTTGTAGGAATGGCATATGTTCCAGCTACATTTACATCAATGCGCAAGATTGCACCAAATAGTGAGTTTGCATTCTGCCCATGTCCAAGCGGATCACCACCGCCGCCGCCATCCCCAAGCCCAAGATAAAGGTATCCATCTGGGCCAAATGACAGCTCCCCACCATTGTGGTTTACAAATGGCTGTGGAAGTTGAAAGATGACTTTTTCACTCGCCGGATCCGCTATATTGGGATCTGCAGACACCGTCCATCGTGAAATTACCGTATCGCCAGCTAAATTAGAATAATGGCCAAACACATATCCGTTCTGCGCATAGTTTGGGTGGAACGCTAACCCCAGAAATCCTTTCTCACTAGTGTTGCCCAATACCTGCTGACTAATATTCAAGAATGGCACTGGATTGATGACACCACTTTCAACACTCCAGACAACACCTCGTTGTTCCACAACAAATAATCGCCCAGATTGGTCTTTAGCATGGGTCAGATACACTGGATTTTGAAAACCAGTCACGACAGGAACTAATCCAACTGATGTTGCCACGCCCTGCGCCACAACTGGTGCAGCAGTAGGTTCAGGCACAGCAGTTGGTGCCACAATATTCACCTCGGGTGGCGGTAATACTGGAGGTTCCACAGTATCAGAATGCAGATCATCTGCAACAGTGACAACACCAGGCAAATTTAGCTCTTGGCCAACGTAAATCGCATTTGGATTTGTAATCTGCGGGTTAGCGGCTAGCAACGCATCCAATGTGACACTCAGCTTACGCGCAATCTTTGACAGCGAGTCGCCCGATTGCACAACATATACATTAGTCTCACCTTCGCCGTGCTGTTGATTAGCGGCAAAAGTTGTACCGCCAATCAATAAGGCGACAATCACAATAAACCACCCTAATTTGGGTGCGCGAATAGGTTTCATATTCCTCCATGAATAGAAATAGTGAAGTTTTATTTTAGTGTTGTCGCAGAGGGATGACCGTGTGGAATAGAGAACTAATACGCTAGCAACATGTAAATGCTAATCGCAGATTTATTTTCCAGACTGGATATGCAGCTCTAAAAGAAAGTGCTTACAAATAATTTCAGTGGATTGTCACGCGAGTTGCCCGGATTTGGCGAAGTTCTGTTTGATATTGTCTTTACCCAGAACTAAGGGCAACTTACTACTCAGCAGCTTCAGCAGCAAACACCTCAAGATCAGCTTCTTTCCCCATCACAATCAAAATATCGTGTGCTGTGAATTCGTAAGTAGGCGCAGGATTGAGTTCTACTTGCTCTTGAGTGGCTTCAGTCGCTACCAATCCAATCACACTAATGCCATATTTGTGACGCATATCAAGATCGAGCAAGGATTTTCCTACCCAAGCATCAGGAATGGCAATTCGCTTGGTGGCGTAGCCGGGCAAAATTTGCTTACCAGTATAGGTTTCACGGCGCGTCCGATAAATACTGGTCTGTTGAGCGAAGAGCAAGCCAAAGATCAAGGTCACTAGTGAGGGCACCATATAGCTAGCCCCAAACACTTCAGCAACAAATAACATGGCAGCCAGCGGCACATTGACAATGGAGACCAACGCCCCAGCCATTGCAGGAATAATTAGAACAACAGGCGGCAGACCAAGCAAAACAGCAATAATCGTCGCCACCATTGTGCCAAAGTATAGAGATGGCACTAGCAGCCCCGCCGACCCACCAGAGCCAATGGTCGCTAATGTCGCTAGCATTTTGGCGAACAGCGCCACGATGGCAACTGTCAACGTTAGTTCACCCGCCATTGCAGCTAAGATAGGCTCTTCACCTGGTCCTAACACTAACGCTGGTCCAGCGTCTGTCAAATACATCGCAGCAATTGCAATGACACCAGTGACCACGGCCCCCGTAATATGCCGTCGCCAAACGTTAGGCTGTGCTTTATGAAACGCGTTATCAAAGCTAACTTGAACCCGTGAAAAGTACAGACTAACCAACGAAATTAGCACCGCAACAATCACTACAGCGCCATAATATTGCGGCGAATTTGGCGGATCGATTAGGTTTTCAACTTCAAAAATTGCCGTGTGTCCGCCACTAAACACGCTGCTCAAAAAGAATGCGACTAAGGCTGCCACGAGTGAGAAGACTAGCTTCTCAATAATTGGTCGCCGACGATACATCACCTCTGTGGCGAAGAATGCTGCAGCAAAGGGAGCGCCAAGCAATGTAGAAACCGCCGCCGCGATCCCACTTAGCTGCGCCGTTTGTAATTCATCTGGGTCAGAGTTTTGCCACCAGCCCATCATTTTCTGAAATGGCGTCCGATTTTCATCAGCGTCTGGCATCCAACTCCGCGGCTTGAATAAGCCAGCTGCAACGCTTTCCCCGATCAATGTCACGCTCGCTTCAAGCCCCCCGCTACCACCAGAGCCTAAGGTCGCAAGCGTTGCCGCAAATTTACGAAAGGCAAGCGAAAAGGTAGGTAGTTCCCAGCGAACGTCTACGCCTTCTTTCCCAAGCAAGGCTTGTTCAAATTTAGGCTCAGCTGCGAAATACAACGCAATTGCCCGCTCCAATCCATCCCCTTCCACGTCATTGAGCTCATGAATGTGATCATCATCAGCACGATAATGCACGGTGCTACTTCGCCAATGAACAAAGAATGTCGTGATCACCGCCCCAACAATCAACGGGCCAAACATCCACCAAATTGGAGCATGATCCAGCCAATGTACAAGCTCATGAAACGCCCAGTGCACACTCGTTTTGAGCGCAAAAACAATCGCCCAAACAACAGCCCCAATCACAATGGCTTGTACAACCTGACGGCGCTCATTGGCGTCAAACATACTGGGTAACGCTTGAACAACAGCAAGATGCTTGATGGCTTGCCAGAATGGAGAAAGGATGCTTCGCATGGATGT
>JAHDBS010000379.1:0-1743 GCA_020630225.1 Anaerolineales bacterium
ACACAATGACTAGACTCAAAACAAAATCCTCAAACACGGCCAAGCTCACTTGCTTTCAACGAGCCTTAGCTTATGTTGAAGTTGGCACTCCAATTGCTAAGGATTACATAGCACTGCAATTGCTAAGTCCTAAGACGCGTGCTGAAATAATTGATGGTGCGAAACGAAAGGAACACATCGCGCGTGTAAGTCCTACTTATGCGTATATTAATGCGCGAAATTTCCATATGGAAAAGCAAATCAGTTTAGCGCGCGAAAGACGGTGGGATCAAATTGTTATTTTAGGTGCAGGATATGACACAACTGCTTATCGCCTATTCAGCGATGAGTATGCGCGTACTCAGATCTTTGAGGTTGATGCGCCAACATCTCAGGCTGACAAAAGAAAGTATTTGGCTGCTGCAAACGTGTCAATACCAGATAACTTGCACTATGTTTCTATTGATTTCAACATTCAGTCACTTGCAGATGTTATGTTAGCGTCTACGTATGACCCAAATCGGAAAACACTTTTTATTTGGGAAGGGGTGACATACTATATTTCTGCTGCTGCGGTTGATAGCACGCTAGCATTTGTGCAACAGTATAGTGCCAGAGGTAGCGAAATTGCATTTGATTACATTTACGCTGATGCTTTTGAAAATCGAGAAAACTATTACGGGGCAGTTTCAGGGTTTGCCTATGTTGAGTATGTTGGTGAACCGTTCACGTTTGGTATTGAAAAAAGTGAAGTTGAATCGTACTTAGCTGAACGTGGTTATGAGATAACCCAACATTACACTGGAATTGAATTGCAGTCTCGTTATTTGCGACCAGGATACTTCCCTCGAGCTTATGAATATATGGGGAATGTAGTGGCAGCGGTTAAATAGATGTTGACTACAGAGCGGGGGCTAGCGACCGTGGGACACCTTGAGCCCCCGCTTTGTGATGTGTAATGAGATATGCTGTCTACAGCTCATGCGTCCAAGGCACACAGAGCTCCGTGCCTGGCACAACAATTCCACCGCGATTTCCAACTTCAATAGACCCATACCGCGTTGAGAAAATCTCTGGCAGTTCGCGATCTCCAGGTACAGAGAGCCACAGTCGGAGCAAGTGCCGACGCTTCTCTAGCGCTTCATAGTCTTGAAACCCGGTCCGGTCATGTAGCATTGCATGGTTGTATACAAACTGCATGTCTCCACGTTGCAGCATCATGGTGATGTGTAGCTCTGGATCGTTACAAAGTTCATCGAATAGATCGAGTGCTTCAATGTGTGCTTCAGTCAGACGCGGGGCGTCTTCAAAGCGCTGTGCTGATTCAATATATTGCCGTTGATAAAACGGTGTAATCCGATTGTCATGCCAATTCAGCACGGGAATCAGTAAGTAAGGCAACATTCCTTCCGGCACTTCGCCCCGGCGGTCTGTCGCAATTTCACCCAGTAAGAGAGCTAATAAATCTGGGCGGCGCTGCTTCATTTCATTGAACACTGTTTCGGCACTGACCAATAATGACAATCCACCAGACTTGGCCGGATGCAAACACATCAACCCGACAACATCACAAGAGTCGGTGTGAAACGTTTGGCGTTCTTGCGTTTGGTAAATGCGTACTTTGGGGTCAGTGCTGTCCAAGCCAAGATTCCGCACATGCCCCAGAATGTGGCCTTTAGCATTTTGTGACCGCGCATTGCCCAGATGGCTGCCAATGCCTTGAAAAATTGTAAACGCTTCACGTTCAGAGTAATTTTCAACTGG
>JAHDBS010000379.1:1843-4693 GCA_020630225.1 Anaerolineales bacterium
CTAATCCAAGGAAAATCCTCGGTTTTCAATTGCTTTACGTAAATGCGGGCGTTTCGGGCTTTTTAGATGACGCGCAATTGTGCCAGACCATGCAGCAGTATGTTGATTGCGGTCGAGCGTATCGTAATGGCTGGCTAAGTCCGCATCATAGGCTTCAATCTTGGCGGTTACATCGGCAGCGTCATATTGCTCATAGTGAATGATGAGCTCAGGCTGCATACGCGGTTTCTGTGGGGGGCGCTGACTTTCATCTGGCCAGCTAATGCACATACCATATACGCAATATACGCCCTTCGGTAAGCCAAGTAACTCGGCTGCTTTTTCAATGTCATTCCGAATGCCGCCAATCATCACTGCGCCTAAGCCAAAGGATTCAGCTGCCGTGTTTACTGACATTCCCATCAGGGCTGCGTCAATGGTGGCAACAAGGGTCGATTCTAACGTTTGCTGTAACTCGACCTCATGCATGTCGCAGGCAGTTTGGATCCGGCGAATATCGGCGCAAAACGCGAGAAAAACTTGGCATGTTTCAACATGTTTTTGACCACCTGCCACGACAGCTAACTGCTGCTTGATTTGCGGGTTGCGGACAACAACGACACTATACGCTTGCCAATTACTGCTGGTTGGAGAGCCGCGCCGCGCAGCTTCTAAGATGCTAGTCACCATTTCGTCAGAAACAGGGCGGTCATTAAACTTGCGAATGGTGACGTGTTCTTGTTGAACGTCGGTAACAGTCGTCGATAGGGTCATACTAATTACGTTTACTTCCAGAATAGATAAAATTTTTGGCGATCATTTTGTAATTACCACCTTTGTCGATGCCAATTTCTTTGCCACATTGGCAGTAGATCTTGTCACCACTCGCTGTAAATTGATACACCTTCGTGATGCGGTCTTTATGACAGCGCAGGACTTCCCCTTTGCCAATCTTGTCATATTTCCAAAGCTTGGCTTTGCAAGCTGCACAGCGTAACGTTAGCATCACTCAGAATCATAGCATTTCTTACGGGCGCTGACTTCTAGAGTTGATTAGTACGATTGAGGCCATCATTAGAAGCGCACCGCTTAAAAAGCCAAGTAACCAGACGCCCAACGCACCTTGTGGTGAAATGAATTCCCGCTTCATGAATGGCTGAACCGTTGGTGCTGGTTCCGATATTGGTACTACTTGTGTGGCTACTCGGCTTTCAACCATTGTAGGTGGAATAGACTCTGGCAATGACGTAGCTGTTGGTGGACCAGCGGTCACTGGTCGTGTAGGTGAAACGAGCGTCATCGCTGGCGTAATTGTCGTGGTATTTCTTAATGGGCCTGTTGCGGTTGGGGCAAGGTCTGTTGAGGGTTGTTCTGTTAATCTTAGGTTGCCATAAGTGCTCAGCTGCGGAGTGGCCAACAAACTGCTTAAAACAATAGCAATACCAACTGTAATGATGTATTTCATAAGAGTTTAGGTGACTGCTCAGCCTTGCATCAAAGTTCAACTTTTTTGAGGAGATCGTCATGTTGAAGTTCCGCTCCGGAAAGTTGAACTTTAGGGTATTCATCACCATAGCTGAGTAGGGACGCGTTTAGTTAGTTGAATAAGCTGCATTATAGCGGGCTGAGCAGTTAGAATTTGTGTATGAAATTTCTCCGCGATCGTCTTTTTCTTGCCAACAGCCTCAATCATTTAGGCGTTGATATTTTCAACGCTCAGAAAACCATGATTTTGACCTTCATGGTCGGTATTTTGAACATTGGGAATACTGAGATTGGCGTTTACAGCACCATCATGCAGGTG
The DNA here is from genome assembly GCA_020630225.1 of Anaerolineales bacterium. Classification (GTDB taxonomy): domain Bacteria; phylum Chloroflexota; class Anaerolineae; order Anaerolineales; family UBA6668; genus JAHDIM01. The sequence goes on from JAHDBS010000379.1 coordinate 3,627, forward strand.
ACTGCCGCATTGACACAACCCTTCTTTGGCTGGCTAACAGACCGTAAGAAATATTATTGGTTGGCACCGTTTGGCTTGCTGTGGATGGTGGGGTTCTATGTTGTTGCCGTTTATCTTGCAAATTGGTGGACGATCTGGTTGATGATTATTGCTAGCCTTGGCTCGGCGATGTTTCATCCTGTTGCGACTGAACGGGCAACCACACGCGCACGGCAGTTAGCCATTGGAGGGGTGACGACTGCCTCGGCCACCTTCTTCTTATTTGGCCAGATGGGCTTTTCAATTGGCCCAGTTGTGGGCGGTCAATTGCTAGATGGGTTCGGGCTAGTCGGGATCTGGGCGCTGGCGCTGTTTGCATTGCCGGTGGCTGGGTTCTCGTTCTATCAGAACTATCAATTTCGTAATTTGCATTCAGCAGATGTTGTTGGCGTTGATAACGGGAAATCAAAGAAAAGCCTAACGCGGGAAGAAATCTTTGTGGCGGGGCGCTGGGTGATCCCAGCATTTGGCATGTTGATTTTCCTCCGCACGATGCCAGCGCATATTGGAATGGTGTTTTTACCCAAACTCATGGCCGATCAGGGGATGACAGCGGGCTGGCAAGGGTTTATCACTGCATTCTTTATGGGCGGCGCAGCTATTGGTGGCATTCTTGGCGGGATGCTGGCAGATCGGTTTGGATATCGTAATGCGCTGATTTGGACGATGCTGCTAGCAGTGCCTTTTGTCTGGCTGTATCCAGTGATGACTGGGCTATGGCTACCGATCACGATTTTTATTGCGGGCGCTGCAATTGGTGCTTCACATCCCATGTTAGTTGTGATGGCGCAAAGTATTTTTCCAAAGAGTATGGCGATGGCATCTGGTTTAGTGTTGGGTTTTATTTTTGCCAGTGGGTCACTAGGTGGGGTGCTCGGCGGTTATTTTGCGGATCAATATGAACTTGCTTGGGTGATGCAACAATTTGTATGGGGCTTAGTCATTTCAATCTTACTCACCTTTTTAGTGGCAAAACGACAACCCGTTTCCTAAGTGCTGATGCGTTGCTTAACAGGCAGCGTGATGGC
>JAHDBS010000380.1 GCA_020630225.1 Anaerolineales bacterium
ACCAACGTTTGGCAAGCCCACGATTCCAATTCCAAGCATGGAGATTTTTGACCTTTAGTTTCAGTGACTTATAAAAGTCGCAATTTAGATTTTTTCTAGGTATTCTACAGTTTCACAGAGTTATGTTGTCGTAATCGCTATCGTTGTCGTATTCGTAATCGATAAGACTCAAAATAACCCCAAAATGCAGCATTTTCTGTCCTACAATGCCAAGCTGACAGTTGCAAATGTGCTGTCACCGATCGATTACGATAGCGATTACGACTACGATTACGAGCAAACTCGCAGCTTTTTGAAAGTGTAAGGCACCTAGATTTTTTACTGATCAACTAATTGCTGATCAACGTTGTAATTTTAGAGTATTTCGGGTGTAAGGTGTCAAGAAATGTGAAGAGTAGATAATCGTAGTGACATGACACGTCATGTCACTACGATTATGGGTGTTGCTGCACTTCGAGTTTTCAATCATCGTAAGCCGATCAGCCCCCAAACACGAAGCTGTAAATATCGTAAAACTCATTGATCCGTCGAATATAGCGCCGCGGCTCACTAAGCCGCACGACTTCAACAAATAAATCTGGATCATTACCGCTGATGTCATACCAACGTCTTGAGTTCCCAGGCCCCGCATTGTACGCGGCCAACGCTGCATATGCATTGTTATCAAACGTCCGCATTTGCTGACGGAAATACCAAGCGCCAAACTCTACGTTGATATACGGGCGATTCAAATCGCTTTCTTGATAGTTCGGCCAGCCAATGTTCGCAGCAATATAATCCCCCGTTGGCGGGATCACTTGCATTAGCCCTTGCGCCGCTGCCGATGACCGCGCGGCCGTTTGAAAGAAGCTTTCTTGGCGAATGAGCGCATACAGCAACACGGGGTCTACTTCCCATTTTTCTGCAGCAGGTACAACTAAGTCTTTGAAATAGGGTCCAAAACGCAGGTGTGTAAAGAAGGCAGGTGCGCTAAAGGTATCTACTAAATTGAGAGCATCAAGACTGCCGCGGGCTGACCAGATGGCACAGTAATAATCCCCAAGGTCACGACAAGCAAGCGACAATTGATACAGCAGCAAGGCCTCTCCTTTATAAGCACCGCGCAGAGCACGCAGTTCAGCAGCCCCTTCAGTACGATGTTGCAAATTCCACATCGTCTCAGCGCGTTGCCAGCGTGGATCGGTACCAACAGTGCGCCGCCAGTCGCCCAAGGATCCATCGTTCCCAATGCCAAGCTGTTGGGCTAGCCAAGCTTCAGCAATTGGACGTTCGGTTGCTTCATCAAACTCAAAATTTGCATTGATGGGCAACATCGGCGCTTCGCCCTTAAGCAGCTCTTCAGCGCGACGGGCATAGTAGTTTCCAGGAGCCGAAGCAATTGCGTTATTCCACGATGTTTGCGCCCCATTGCCATCGCCTAGTGCATTTGACACCTTGCCTAACCAAAGGTGTGCTCTGGCTCGTTCTTCAGCGCTGGCTTGGGCAAAGCTTACTGCCTGACTAAAGCGGCCTTGTGCCAGTGGCAAGTCACCTTGGCGGAAATGGACAATCCCAGCTTGAAACGCCGACTCAGACGCCTCTTGGGACGCTGGATATTCGTCTGCAATGCGACCCCAAATTTCAGCAGCCACTTGCAAGTCATCCAAACGTTCAGACAGGCGCGCCGCATAGCTTAAGGCTTCTGGCACACGTGAACTGCCGGGTGATGTTGCCGCATACTCAAGGTAAGTAGGAATTGCTAATTTGTAATCAATGCCTTCTTGGAATTCACCTAGCTCTACCCAGGTGTCAGCATAAAGCGGATCATTTGGATAATTTTCAATCACGCGTCGCATTTGAGCTTCGTAATTAGCGATGTCACCTAAATCTAAATACACCTGCGCTAAGTAATACGCGGGGCGGGCATCTGAATAGTCAGGGTTGGCATCGATGAAAGCTTGGAATGTGGCGATTGAATTGGAAAGCTGACCAGCGTTGTATTCAATGAGCGCCTTGCGAACTGGGTCTACCGTACCACCTTTGCCAAGCAGCGCATTCATTGCAGAGTATGTGTCATATGCCTGCGGATAGTTATCAACGGCATGTTGGTAATACTGCAGCGCACGCGTGTCATCACCAAGCTGAGAGTACGCGCGACCGCGGAACAAGTCCATGCGCGATAGCGTCAGCACAGAACTACTAGACGCCGCAATTTCATCATAGATAGCAATAGCTTGTTCTGGAAACCCAAGAGAAAGCAGCAAGTCTGCGCGCTCTTGTTTTAGCGTTAGGCTGCCGGTAGCCCGAGGCGCATCAATTGCGTTCTGCTTTGCCGCAGCGGCAGTCTCATCATTGCCAAGCGCTTCTTGCGCTTGTGCCATGTACTCATACACATAAGAATCAATGACACCACCGTTTAGCGACAGATACTCTTGAAACAACAACGTTGCTTTCGTGTATCCCTCTATCGCCAAATGGGAGTCTGCCATCAGGAACGTTACTTCATCTTGAAAACCGCTTGCGGGATAAGCCTGCAAAAATGCTTCGGCTTGCGCAATCGTGCCGAGATAGTCACGTCGGTACATGGAGGTTTGGATCAAACCATAAGTTGCGACTTCGCGTTCGGCATCAGTTGTTGCCGTGTCGATGACATTTTGGAACTTAGCTTGGGCTTCATCCCAGCGCCCCACGAACAAGTCAGCATTGCCGCCTTCAATTAATGCCCCCACAGATTCAGGCAATGGTGCTGCTGTTGGCGGTGGCGCGACAACAGGTACTGTTGCGGTTGGCACGGCGTCGGCCACAATTGTTGTTGCTGTTGGGACAGCCGTTGGTGGCTCAGTTGGAGGGATAGGTGTGATGACATTCGCTGAGACAACCAAGTCAGATTGTTCTGGAGCAACATCAGGGCTATCTAACGCAACTTGATCGTCTGCAATTGGCGCCAGCGCTAACTGCGATTCCTGCTGTTGTTCAACGGTAGGGACTAAAGTTGGCGGCAGTGGCGTTACAGTCGGAATTTCTAAAACAACAGTTGCAGTCTCACTTGGCTGCAACTCTGGTTCAGACGTTGGGTCCTGAATGACATCAGACTCCAACGGTGTCACCACAGCAGCGACCTGCGTTTGCAAGTCGTCTAATGACTCAACTGTTGGAGCAGACCCACAAGCAGCTAAGCCAGCAAAAAGCGCAATAAGAATAGAGAAGAAAATTTGGCGCATGATCGTCATCGTACCATACGGAAAAACAATATAAGTTGAGGGTTACCCTCTGATTTTCCAGAGGATTTTGCTAAAACACGCGAGAACCACGGAAACCCTCTGGCGACTGGCAAAAATACCCTTCGCCCACTAGAATTTGCCGGGCTTTGGCACTGGTTGCGTTAACCATAGCGCGAACAGAGTAAATAAGCCGGATTAATGTAGAGAATTTGGAGACAATTATGCGAATCGTATTTGCAGGGTCAATTGCATACGACTATTTGATGACCTTCCCTGGCTATTTCAAAGACAATATCTTGGCCGACAACCTAGAACGCCTCAGCTTGAGCTTCCTTGTGGATAGCATGAACAAGTATCGCGGTGGCGTTGCGCCAAACATTGCTTACTCACACGCACTGCTAAATGGCAATGCAACTATCCTTGCTGCTGCTGGCGCCGACTTTGGCGACTATGGCAATTGGATGACAGAGCAAAACATCGATACCAGCGGTGTAAAAGTTTTTGATGATGTATTTACCGCCTCTTTCTTCTGCAACACAGACCAAGGCAACAGCCAAATTGCATCGTTCTCACCTGGTGCAATGGCAAAGGCTAGCGAATGCAAAATTGCCAACCTCGACTTCAAACCAGATCTTGTTGTGATCTCACCTGATGATCCAGCAGCGATGTTGGACCACGTGCGCGAGTGCAAAGAATTAGGCATTCCTTATGTCTATGACCCAAGCCAACAAATTGTGCGGGTAGATCCAGCTGAACTCAAAGAAGGCGTTGAAGGCGCTCACATGCTGATTGTCAACGACTATGAATTCGAATTGTTGAATGACAAGCTTGGCATTACGGTCGAATCGGTCACTGCCGCTGGCACGATTTTGGCAATCACCTTAGGTGAAAACGGCGCAGTGGTCTATGCAGACGGCGAAAAGCACGAAGCAAAAGCATTCCCACCTGCTGATATCAAAGATCCAACCGGCGCTGGTGATGCTTGGCGCGGGGGCTTCCTACGCGGTTACGCAATGGGCTTACCGTGGACACTGTGTGCAGAAATGGGCGCACTAACCGCAACCTATGTTCTTGAACAACAAGGCACGCAAAACCATGGCTATACCATCAGCGAATATGTGCAGCGCTTCCGCACCCAATTCGACGACGATGGCAAGCTGAACGCATTAGATAACTCAGCCATCAACGACGTCTTGATTTAGAAAAACAATCGCCGTTTCGATATCAAGAGACACGCTTTGTCTAAAGACAACATCCGCCGCATTCTCAACCAAGATCGCGTCTGGAGTGCCTACGCACTTGGCGATCTTATCGAGCCGCTTTATTCACAATGTGAATGGATTGTTGGCGAGAATGCACTGGTCTTGATTTTCGATCCGCTGCAGCCACCGATCTTGCTAACAGTCGGCGCGGCAGATGAAATTGAAACGCTGCTGCCAAGCGTGCCTGACGTCACGTATCACATTTCAATTCGCACGGACATTGTTGGTGC
>JAHDBS010000381.1:0-1631 GCA_020630225.1 Anaerolineales bacterium
TAGTCGTTCGGCCAACGACCTCTTTCAGAACCGAAAGCGTCGCTGAGGAAACTCAGCGGCGCTTTTTTGATTCTTATTAGGCTCACAGAGTGCAAAAATAGCTTAAGAAAAAACCCCAATTTGGATGCGAATTCAATACTAGCTTAGCGTTTTGTATTAGACGTGATGTCCAGCTTTTCCTGTAAAACTTCAAAACTCGCTTATTTACATTGACTGCAATAGTCTTGGGTACTATTATTTTGCACTACACTAACCCTTTACTAACTTTTTATTTGCAATGCGCAGGGCAAAATTGTGAATTTTACTTTCCCTAAATCGTTTCTTAGAGTTTTAGCATGTCTTATTGTGTTGGCTGGTGTAATAATCACTACCAATGTTTTGTTAGAGCCTGCTATTGCGGCACCTTTGTTTCAGACCTATCCCTCACCCTTAACACCGGGGGAATATGATGTTGAACATCCTGGTGTGAGCTATACGGAGAAGACCATTGATGGTTACCATGGGAGTGGTGCGCCAATTGCGGTATTCAGAACGGCTGAATTTTTTATTACTGGCGCGACGGAATTGTGGGTAATGCCATATGCGTTACAAGAACATGATTGGGAAGTTTGTGTAAGTGGTGGTGTCGGTTGTTCAGGTGCTTTAGACGGAGATCAGGTTGGCTATATTGTAAGCATTCCGGACCATACAGAAACGTATCAAGTGAATATGTTCGGACCAGGTGGCGACATTGTTAAGCTATCAACCATTCTTGTTAAGTTCAGTGATCCTTATAAGCCTGAAACAACTGTATCTATGTCTCCTGCTGCTGCAAATGGCAATAATGGATGGTATGTAGGCCCAGTTGCGATCAACATTACGGCAACAGATACGTTAGCGCCGCAAACAGGTGTGAAGGAAACAAGCTTCAACGGCACCACATATGCCGCGAATGCAGTTGACCCGGATGGAGGTCAAGCTTCCGTTGTTGAAACGTTCATCTACACAACAGAAGGGTCTAACACGATCAATTATTTCTCTACAGACGAATCTGGGAATGTAGAAGATACTCAATCAATGGATATCAAGCTTGATACCAAAAGTCCAACGACAACGCTCACTCTGACTGGACCGCAAGCATCCGGAAACACGTGGTATCAAGGACCAGTTTCTGTGGGTCTAGCCCCAACAGATGCCAGTTCTGGAATTGAAAAAACGACCCTAGACGGCAGTGACTATACTGCGCCACGAAGCTATGCGACTGACGGCTCTCATGCTATTCAATATTTCTCTGAGGACAAAGCCGGTAATGAAGAAGGCACACAAAACGCGTCCTTCAAGATCGATTCATTGCCTCCCATTACGACCGATGTTGTCACTGGCACCATGGGCAACAATGGTTGGTACGTGTCTCCAGTCGCCGTCACGCTAGGCACTGTCGAAGATGAAACCAACACGACAGACGTCTCTGGCGTAGCGGGTGCAGTGTTAGATGGCAACACCTACAATGACACAGTGGTGTATAGCGCAGAAGGGGTGACAAACTACTCTTTCTATGCACTAGACTTAGCAGCTAACCAAGAAACGCCACAAAATGAGTCCTTCAAAATAGATACAGTTGCCCCTGCCACGGGCGCAACGTTAACGGGAAC
>JAHDBS010000381.1:1731-4672 GCA_020630225.1 Anaerolineales bacterium
ACACGGGGGAATAACGGTTGGTTTACAAGTGTTGTTGCAGTCCAATTAAATGCCGCAGACGACCTCTCAATTACCAATGACATTACTCAAGTGTCAGATGTCAATTTTGTGGAGCTAGACGGCAATTTATACAACAGTCCGGTGCTATATACTGCCGAAGGCATTACCAACTACAGCTTTTATGCTGAAGATGTCGCTGGTAACACTGAAGCAGCCCAAACCAAGACACTCAAAATTGATACGGTAGATCCTGAAACCACTGTGACGGTCACTGGTAACCAGACTGACAGTGGTTGGTATGTTGGTCCAGTCACGATTGAAGCAGACTCGATTGATGCAACGTCTGGCGTTGAAAAGATCTCGATTGGCGGCCAAGTTACCACCATTGCCGCGGCGCGTACTGGCGTTTTGTCTGCTAGTGCGACCGGGTCGGCGTCGCGAACCTACCGTGATTTCAGTATTTATAATGTTGCCGTCTTCAGTGAAGACGAAGCGGGCAACCGCGATGCGCCACAGCGGTTTGAAATCAAAATTGATGATGGCCCACCCAAAGTCAATATTGATCTAAACGGTAGCCGCTGTAGCTGGGGGCCATTCTGGTATAGCAGTCCCGTGGATGTCCAGGTCCAAGCCATAGATCGTGGTGCGGGATTGCGCTATGTCGCGATTGATGGGGCTTTCATTGATAGCTCTCATTGGTCCACCACAATTGCCAGCGAAGGTACGCACACTATTCCAACAGTCAAATCTAAAGATAATGCTGAACTGACGACTATTGTTGGTGGTGACACCATCAAGGTAGATCTGCACGCGCCTCGCTTTGAGGTGAGTGCTAGTCCAGATGACAATGGCATTAGTATTAGTGTCAATGCGTCGGACAGTATGAGTGGTGTCCGCGGCTGGACGACGGAATTGATTGGTCCCGAAGGCGGTGTCTTGCAAAGCTGGTCTTCACAAGAAAACCAGCGCTGGGAGGCTGGTGGGATCCTAGCCAAAGGTGATTATGTGGTGCGGGTGTCGGGGCACGATAATGCCTGCCATAAAGGCGAAAGCGGTGTGTCAATTGGCTGGAAAACCGGTTTCTTAGGCCGCAATACGGTCGAAGACTTACCAACACCGACCCCAACGGTGACGCCGCTTCCAACGGCAACATATACGCCACTACCCGCTGCGACGCCAGCAGTTGTGGCGAACGTGCCAGTCAATTTCCCAATTGCGCCAGAATTGCCTGTTGCAGTGCCAGTGCAACCACCGTCTTTGGTAGGTGGGAAGGCCCCATTGCCTCCCGGACTTTGGCGCAGAGGGTTTGATGGCCCAACAGGCGAAATTTATATTGATCCAAATCCAACTGCGGTGGCCTATCTGACGCAAATTGCACCGTCTAATGACGCAAGTATTGACCCAATTGCATTCGTTACCCAAATGGCGCTGGACGCTGAAAATAGCAATACAACTGCGCCAATTCCAACGCCGGACCTGTCTGAAAACCCAGTTCAGGAAGTAGTCATCGCGCCAAAACCGCCCATCAAAGAAGGGCCAAATAACAGTGTTGTTGCGGGTGTCTTAGCCGCCGCAGCCGCAGCAACGGCAGGTTTAGCAGGAGCCACTGTGCTGACAAAGCGTTCTGAAGAAGCGAACCATGTGATGGGCAATTACATGACGCTCAAGGAAAGCGGTGAATCGACTGAAGCAAAGGTGACGTCCACGACCATTAAGGCCAAGGTTTACACCAATCCAAGAACAACTGAAATTTGGAAGTGGATTCGGAAGAACTTAAAAGGTGCCTTAGAAGCGATCAAGTACTACCGCGAGACAGGCAAGACCTGGCCAGCCGGTGCTAGTATGCCGGTCATGATCTTGGCTTCCCTACTCATGTTCTCCCCACTTGCGAACCGTTTGGTGCGGCCAGTAGATGAAACGCCACAGCTAAAAGTACCGTTGCAAATGCAAGAACCGGGCAGCATTCACTGTGGTGCTGCGGGACTGAGCATGGCAATGCAATATTACGAACAGCAAGGCGCTGGCGATGCCCCACAATATGAAGACATGACGGGCTGGATGGAAGACAATGATCTGTTCCACAGCTATGGCACTGGCGTTGAAGAGTTAGCTTATACGGCGCGTCAGCACGGCTACGAAGGCAGTTACTTCTTCCATGATAGCACCCCAGAAGATTTGCAAGAATTAGTCCGTGGGGGCAATCCCGTCACAGTCGCTGTCAACTTAGAAGGCTATCCGCAAGATGTGGGTCACTTTGTGACCGTCACTGGCGTGACCGAAGACAACGCTTACTATATTGTCAACGACCCGCTTTCTGGCGAAACCTACGTCGAAAAAGAGAAATTTGAAGCGGGTTGGCTTGCCAATGGTGGCTCTGGGATGGTGACCAAACCAGAACCAGATCCAGCGGTTCCGGCCAGCACGCTGCCTTTGTTTGCTGGTCTTGGGATGACGGCTGCGCAAGCATTGGCTGAACTGCGTAAACGTAAAGACCGCAAAGGTACTGGTGCCTGGGGCGGCTATCCACATACAGATCACGACCTTGCCCGCTGGGGGCATGCGCCACCGCGCAATCATCCAGGCGACCATCACTGGACGCTACGTAATGGCGGAGAAACTTTAGCGCGGTTGGCTCAAGAGCATAACTTAGACTTACATGCGCTAATGCAAGCGAATGGCATCTCCAATCCACACGACGAAATGCCCGGCCGTATGATCCTGATTCCGTGGTGGGTGGCTGCAGGGATTCCAAACCCGAATATTCCGGTGAACGTGACGCCAACGCCACCACCTGCACCGCCACCTGTTGGGGTACATACCGGGCAGCCATTGCGTCCAGCAGAACCACCAAGCACGCCGGTCACAAACGACCTGTTTGATGAAGTGCATCCTGAGTTGCCTCAAGACGTTTACTGGACCCAAGCCCAGATTGACAAATGGA
>JAHDBS010000382.1 GCA_020630225.1 Anaerolineales bacterium
GAAGACGGCGTGTTCCTAGAGAGGGGCACGCCGTTTTTTGATTCTTATGCTTCTGTCTAGCCAGACGTATATAGAGGACCTTTATTAGTAAAACTTTCAGTCGGTATTTGGCTGTAACGAGTCTACTGCTTTAGCTTTAGTAAGCTTCAGTAGTATTCCAACCTCAATAAACCTTCAACCAACCTTGGCGGATTTGTTAGGAATCCTCAAGTGATTCCCAAGATTACCGCAGTACTTGCGGAAGTACTATAAGGCTACGAAAAGCACATTTCTTACTTGTATTGGTACTTTCTAAATTATGGAGACCACTTTTATGATCCAAACTTTTTCTCCGATGTCCCGCAAGACAACGCACTGGGCGTTTGCAATTGTCGTCGCAATTGCTGCGCTTTTTATTGCGTTAAGCGGGACTCCACATGCTGTGAACGCACAGGATGAAAATATTGAGAAATTTGTTGACAAGACTGAAGCAGCTGTCGGCGACTTTCTTACCTACACCATCAACTATCGCTGTCCAGCGATTTTGGTGGACCCTTGTGAAAACGTTGTTATTGAAGACGTTCTACCAGCAGGCACACAATATGCGAGCGCGGCTGGCACAACTGACTTGTCAACTGTCAATCACAACGCTGGCACGGTAACGTTCTCTGGTCCTTCATTGGCACCCGGTTCAACCGGCCAAGTTCAAATTATTGTGGAAGTCGTATCACCAGCTGCACCGGGTGATGTGCTCAGAAATGATGCAACAATCACTTGGGATGGCAGTGCTGGTGAAACTAGTAATGAAGTGACAACTACAGTGACGGGTGGTGCACCAGAGCCTACACCTACGCCAGCTCCACAACCTTGGACAATCGACAAGACTCAAAGTAGCTCAGAAGTGGCCAATACAGGTGGTGAGTTTACCTATTACTTCCATGTAAAGGCTGGTTCTGGAACCGTTAGTAACGTCACTATTACTGATACGTTGCCTGCTGAAGCCACATTTGTGTCTTGTACCGATAGCTGTGACAGCTCAAGCTTGCCAAATGTAACCTGGACGTTTGCAGAATTGACATCCGATGAATGGATGGAAATTGTCGTGACCTATGACTTCGCCAACGTAACTGTGGGTGACACCTACACGAACACCGTTCAATTCAATGGTGATTGGTCAGATGACGGTTCAGGCGTAGGCCCAATTGATGATGACTCAATTGATGTCACTGTTCGTGAACCAACTGACTGGTTTGGCGGCGATAAGCATGCACAATCTACACGTGACCATGACTGGGAATGGAGCGATGATGGCCAAGTTGTCTTGGACGAAGAAGTGTATTACACGCTTCACTTGTTCAACAGCTCTGAACGCCCAATTAACAATCTGGTGATTGAAGATGTCTTCCCGCCTGAGTTTACCTTCACCAAATTTGAGACAGGAAGCTACAACGAACTGCCGACTGGCGAGACAATTGAAATTCAATTGAACAGCACGACTTGGGTTGAGGTCACCACTGATGGTGATCTGACTACCAATGAAACGTTTACGATTGATGATCTTGTCAATGCTGGTCATATGACTGGTGGTGATGCTGTTACTGGCATGCGCTGGTCTTTTGATAGCGTGCCATGGCCGTTTGATGATGCATCTCACCCAGATATTTTCGGGATTTACACCGCTCCGGTTGCTGCTGGGGACACCATTGAAAACTGTGCGCAAATCACAGGGGATATGGTCAATCCTGACTCTTCAACCGAAGCATTGAGTATCGAATGGTGTGGCACTCACGAAGTTCGTGATCCATGGTCAAAGCTTGATCCATCAAAGACGACCTTGACTGGTGACATCTACAAAGGTGGCGAAGCTGAATTCCAAATCAATATTGAAAACCACGAATCTGCGCCGCTGGCGTTGGTCAATCCAGTGTTGGCTGACTTGCTGCCAGAAGGGTTTACCTATGTAGATGGTTCATTCACATTTACAACCAACGATGTTGGCGCAGTTGAGCCAACCATTGAGGTGATTCCAAACGCAAACGGTACACAAGACTTGGTCCGCTTTAGCTTCGTCGGCGATGCGGCTATTTCTTTGGCACCGGGTGAATCGTTTGCCTTCTCATTGAAAGCACAAACTGATGCTGACATTGCGCTTGGTGATTACGAAAATCACGTTTATGTCATGCCTGGTGACGGTTCTGCATACTCTTGTTACGCAGATGGCGAAACATTGGAATCTGATCTTGGCATTGATTTGAACGGCGACGGTGACACCGACGATGCACTCTGTACAGAGGATGCATGGCAAACTGTTGTCGACGTTCCTGCTGGTAGCTCAGCGCAACTTGACTCATTCAAGTGGGTCAAGGGTGACAGTGGGGTGATTGATCCTAATGCTGCTGATCCAACCGATACGGCTGCTTGTGAAATCACAGGTGACGGTTATACCCGCACCGACTGTGTAGCGGTCTCTACCCAAGGTGGCTTAGCTGACTATCGCTTGATTGTTGAAAACACTGGCGCTGTCGATATGACAGATATCCTCATTATCGATATCCTGCCATACATTGGTGACACTGGTGTTCTGTTGATCAATCAAGATCGCTTGACTGAGTGGAACCCAATCTTGGTTGGTCCTGTGACCAGCTCAGATGCAGGCGTCGTTGTTGAATATTCAGAATCACAAAATCCTTGCCGCCCAGAAGTTGACGGGCCGGAGAACGCTGGTACAGACTGTGAAGCGCCAAATTGGGATACTACATTGCCAAATGACCTGACAACGGTGTCTTCGATGCGCTTTGACTTTGGTGACTTGGTCTTGGCACCGGGTGAATCTGTCCAACTTGATTGGCCAATGCGCGTCCCAGTCGGTACGCCAGAAGATCTCATCGCTTGGAATTCATTTGCGTACGCTAGCACCCGCGTTGACTTTGACGTTGCGCTGTTGCCATCAGAACCACCAAAGGTGGGGATCGTAACTGTTCCTAGTGAGCCAAATGACTATGGTGACTATGTCTGGCTAGACGACAACCAAAACGGGTTGCAAGACGAGCCAGCAGGCAACGGTGTCAATGGTGTCAAGGTTGAACTGTACCTTGATAACGGCGACGGCGTTCGTGATACAGGCGCAGACACCTATGTCGGCTTTACCTTCACCGGCAACGATTTCAACGGTGACCCTGGCCGCTATATCTTTACTGACTTGCCAGATGGCGACTACTACGCTGTCTTTACACCACCAACTGGTTATGTCATCACCTTGCAAGACGCTGGTGGCGACGGTGGTGCCGATGACGAAACCGATGATGAAAACGACTCTGATGTTGACCCTGCAACAGGCATGGTGCCAATTACGCGCTTAGGTGCCCCAGAGTTTGATGAAGAAGTTGAACAAGACTTTAGCTGGGACTTGGGCTTGTACCTAGACGGTGCGCCAACCCCAACACCTGGTCCAACAGAAGAGCCAACGGCAACGCCAGACGCTCCAACGAATACGCCAGAACCGACCAGCACGCCGGAGCCAACGGCAACACCAGTGCCAACCGCGACACCAACGCCGGAAACCTACAGTATTGGTAACCAAGTTTGGCAAGATGACAATGACAACGGTTTCATTGACGACGGTGAACCAAAGCTGGAAAACATTTGGGTTGAACTGTGGCAAGACGCAGACGCAGACGGCCAACCAGATGACTTGAATGACGATGGTGTGATTGATGACAATGATATGTTGGCAATGGACACCACCGACGCAGACGGGTTCTACTTGTTTGACGGCTTGGAAGCAGGCACATACTTGGTCAGCATTCCAGCAATCGAATGGGATGACAATGGCACGCCAGGTCCTTTGGCTGGCATGTATTCATCAACAGATGACACCCAAGGTGACTCTGACAATGATGACAACGGGATTGACCCAGTAAATGATGGTGACGATGTCTTCTCAGGACCAGTGGTCTTGGGTGACGGTGAACCAACTGCAGAAAATCCTGATAACGATCCAACCACGCCAGATGCGAACGAAAACCTCACTGTAGACTTCGGCTTTGTGCCTTACTACAGCTTGGGTAACCAAGTTTGGCAAGATGACAACGACAACGGCGTTATTGACGCTGGCGAACCAATGTTGGAAGGCATTTGGGTTGAACTGTGGCAAGACGCAGACGCAGACGGCCAACCAGATGACTTGAATGATGACGGCATCATTGATGACGACGACATGTTGGCAATGGACACTACCAATGCTGACGGTCTCTACTTGTTCGACTACTTGTTGGCTGGCAACTACTTGGTCAGCATTCCAGCAGTTGAGTGGGATGACAATGGGCTAGCAGGTCCTTTGGCAAACTATCGCTCATCGACTGGTGACACACAAGATGATGCAGACAATAACGACAACGGGATTGATCCAGCTAACGTTGGTGAAGCTGTTCTGTCTGCAACCGTGATCTTAGGTGACGGTGAACCAACTGATGAAGATCCAGACAATGATCCGAACACGTTGGATATCAATGAAAACTTGACTGTAGACTTCGGTTTCTACCCGCTGTACAGCTTGGGTAACCAAGTCTGGGAAGACGCGAACAACAACGGTGTCGTTGATGCTGGCGAAACTCCAATTGAAAACATTTGGGTTGAATTGTGGCAAGACGCAGACGCAGACGGCCAACCAGACGACCTAAATGA